>JBDTQZ010000291.1:0-3999 GCA_039931935.1 Burkholderiaceae bacterium
CGTCGCGCGTCGCCCCGAGCTTGGTGGAAGAGACGTCGGCGGAGACGAGCGAAGTCGGTGCCGGTATCGGAACGATCACGCGCGTGCGCAACCCGTAGCGCGGTTCAAGTGCGCCGGCCTCGCCTTCGATCGTCGCAAAAATAAGCCGCGCGCGAGCCTGACGTAGCTCGTTGTGGGTCGGTACCTCGGGCACCAGTTCTGACAGTCGAGAACCGCTGGTTCCAATCAACTGTCCATTGCCGCTTACGACCAGCGCGTCCTGAATTCCGCCTTGCTCGCGCAATCGATTCAACTGTGAAAGCTGCGACGACTCCGGGATGTCGGACAGCTCGAGCGCCCAACTGCGCGCCTTGTTGCTGACGTCGTCTTTCAAGTTGTCGAGAGCGGCGCGACCCAGTGTCAGACCTGAGTCCAGCGCGCGATCCACACGCACGTCGAACCACGACTCGATCGAGCGCGACAGAAACTGGGTCGAAACCACATAGATCAGCACGCCGGGCAGCACGCCCATCAGCGCGAACGCGACCGTAAACCGCATCATCATTCGCGCGCCGAACTGGTTGGCCCGCAACCGAAGCACGAGCCGGCGAATCAGCGCCAGCACCAGCACGAACAGCAGCGCCGCAATGACGCCGTTGATACCCAGCAGCAGCGGATAGTTGCGCTCGAAGAATGCCGTGTTGCCGCTGGCGGAGGCCAACAGGAACAGCAGCACGCCTCCGACCGCAAGGGCGGCAAGCAAACCGTAGCGGAGCGCGCGCGGCAGCAAGTGCACCAGGCGGCTGCTGGTTACGTTTTTCATCGGGCCGTTAGCGAGTCAGTTCAGCGGAGACCGGCACTTCGCGCCAATCGGACGCGAGCGTCCACTCGCGGCTGGTAATCGCATTCACCTGAAACGGCTTTGGCAGCTGGGTGACATCCAGTCTCATTCGCACCTGCGCGTCGTATTCGTCGCGCGGACTCAACATGCTCTTGTCGGCGACTTTCCAATTTCGAACGCTCTTCAACAGCGCCAACGCCTCGTCAAGCGATTCGAACGACTGCGACAATCCGCCGCGGGCCAGTCGATATTGCCGCGTCAGCGGACTGTACGACAAGCGATACGTCAGCGTGCTCGAAGCAACCTTCCGGTCAAACCAGTACCAGCGCTTGCGAAACAACTCGAACTCGGTATTGAAGTAGAGGGCAATTCCCTTTTGCACCGCCTCTTCAAGCGCCTGCGGCATCTCGAATTCGAAGGTGGCATTCAACAGCAACGCGTCGCTGGTCGGGTTTTGCGGATCCCGCGCGGGCTCGAGGGCGGCCGCCATCACGCCGATCCGTTCGTCAGCAAATGCATATGACGGCGCCAGGAAAAATGCGCCTAGTGCAAGCCGCAGAGGCCATGCCAGAAGTGCTGCCGCAAGCCTTGGCGTGATGATCGGTTTCATCCGGTCTTCTCAAGCAACGCGTAGAAAAAGCCGTCATGCAGCGTCGGCAAACTGGAACCCTGCCATGCGGACACGGCAGCCGGCTCAGCGGCCGATACCGGCAGCAACTGCGACGCCGGCAATTTGCATCGGCGCGCGCCGGGTCGCCGCTCGCCAAAGCGAGCAATCTGCTCGCGCCCTTCCTCCGGAAACAGCGAGCAAACGACGTAAAGCAGCCTACCACCCACCTCCAGCAGCGGCCATAAAGCGTCCAGCAATTCACGTTGCACCTTTGTCAATTGCGCAACATCAGCCGGACGCCTTAACCAGGGAATGTCGGGATGACGGCGCACAATTCCAGAGGCGGTACACGGGGCGTCGAGCAGAATCCGGTCAAACAAGCTGCCACCGCTCGCCGCAATCCATGTGTCCGGACAGGCGACATCACCCACAATGACGCGCGCGCTCAAGCCGCCACGACGAAGATTTTCGGTAATGCGCTCGGCGCGTGCAGCATCGACTTCTACAGCCGACACGTCGGTCGCTCCAAGTTCGGCCAGATGCCCAGTTTTGCCACCGGGCGCAGCACAGGCATCGAGCACACGCATGCCAGGCTTCGCGTCGAGCCATGCTGCCGCCAATTGTGCCCCGCCGTCCTGCACCGACACGTCACCCTCTACAAAGCCTGGAATGACGGTCACCGGCCGCGGTCGATGCAACCAGACGGCGTGAGTGCCGACGCGGGTTGCTTCGATGCCGTGCTGTGCCAGGCGCGCCATGTAATCGTCGACCCCGGTTCGCATTGCGTTGACGCGCATCACGAGCGGCGGCATCTGTTGCTGCGACTCGGCAACCACGATCCAGTCGCCGGGATATTCACTCCGTAAACGTTCGATCCACCACGTCGGCAGGTTGTATCGCACGCTCGTATCTTGTTGAAGCTCGTCCAGCAACGCTAGACGCTGACGGAGGAAGTTCCGCAGAACGGCATTGACGAAGCCTGATGCGGAGGTATGCGCCAACTGTTGGGCAGCGCGCACGGCCTGGTCGACCACAATATGAGGCGGGTGCGAATCGCGCTGTAATTGGGCGAGCGCTACCGCGAGCAACGCCGCCACGTCGGGCGCCGGAGCGCGGGCAGCCAGGCGCTCCAGTACTCGTTCAGATGCCGCGAGATGGCGGACTGCGGTGTAAAGCGCGTCCTGTACGGCGGGCCTGAGTTCCTGGCGCTCGGCGAGCGCAGCTGTCAGCGCGCGGTCGAGCGAGCGCCCTGACCGAAACGATTGCCAGGCAACGGCCGCGTGTCGAAGCACATCCGCCAGCGCGGGTGATTCGCCCGTGCTCACTCGGGTGCAACGCTGTGGGGGCTGACGAACCGATCGCCGGTCTTGATCAGAGATCCGCCGACAAATTCGCGCGCGGCGACGCGCTTGCCGTGGGCGCGCTGCTGCTCGGTTATCACCAACTCACCGGACCCGCACGTCACGCAAAGTCCGGAAGCGTCGGCAGCTTTGACAATGCCGATCTCGTCAGGGGCCGCGGGCGAGCTCGCAGCTGCGTGCGCGCGCCAGATCCGAACCGTTGAACCGCCAAGCTGGCTCGACGCCACCGGAAACGGATCGAATGCCCGCACCTTGCGCTCGAGTTCCACAGCCGACTGCGACCAGTCAAGCCACGACTCCGACTTCGAGAGTTTCACAGCGTACGTGGCGCCTTCGGGTTGCGGTATCGCCACGAGTCCATCAATGCGACGAAGCGCGTCGACGATCAGGCGAGCCCCGATGCGCGCGAGCGTCGCAGTCAATGTGGCGGTGGTGTCTGCAGGCGCGATTGCGACTTTCTCGGCGGCCAGCATCAGGCCCGTGTCCAAGCCTGCTTCCATCTGCATGATCGTGATGCCGGTTTCAGCGTCGCCGGCCTCAATCGCGCGTGCGATCGGCGCCGCCCCGCGCCATCGCGGCAACAATGAAGCGTGGATGTTCAGCGCGGATAGGCTGGGCTTCCACCCGGCGCGCACTCCGCGCGGGATGACCAGCACTTCAGGCGGAAGGATCAGGCCGTAGGCAGCCACCACCAGCACGTCGGGCGCAACGGCTTTGAGCCTTGCCTGGGCCGTCGCCGCCGAATCGCCTTTGCGCAGCGACGCCGGCGTATCGACATCAAGACCGTGCGCCAGCGCGCGCTGTTTGACCGCGCTGGCTTGCATCTTCATGCCGCGACCGGCCGGCCGGTCGGGCTGTGTCAATACCAGTGGCACCGTCCAACCCGCATCCGGGGCAGCGCTGACGATGGCGTCCAAAGCGGTCGCCGCAAAGTCCGGCGTGCCGGCAAAGACTATTCGCATGCGCGATTGTAGAAAGGTACGCGCGGCCGCCCCGAAGGGAGCGCGCCGAACTAATCGTGACGAGTGCGCGTTGCGACCGCAGGGTCGCGTACACGACGAGCGTCAGGTTTACATCTGACGAAACAGATGCGCATACTGCCTGGCGACCGGCAGTTCGCGCGAACTGTCTCGAATTCGGACATACAGCTTGCCGGCTACATCACGGCGTGTGGCGGACACCGCGTTCAAATTGACGATGACCGAGCG
>JBDTQZ010000292.1:0-3991 GCA_039931935.1 Burkholderiaceae bacterium
AGGGGTGGACCACCGCACGACGAGCTATACGATCAAGTTCAAGGGCGACAAGATCGTGCGCTGGTCCTCACCGTTGCCGGTGGCGCCCGTTACGACGCCGCGCAAGCAATGAATCGCGCCTGTGATGTGTCGTCGGATTGAGTTAGGCGCTCGAGTTGTTGCGTTAGAGTGCATCCGCGCGGGAGGGCTGAAGCAGACTTTTGAGACCGGAGTCGCGTCCGTCCCGGTCACGGACATAGCGACGTTCGAGCATCTGGCGTGGTAGCATAAAAACATGACTCGTGCGGGCCGAAAACCTATTGCATGGCTTTGCCTCAGCGCATTGCTATTCCTGCAGCTGGCGGTGGCTGCGTATGCCTGCACGACATCAAGTCCGGGCCCCCGGGCAAGCCTCATACCATCGATGGGTAGCTCCGAAGAATCACCCTGCGCGGGTATGGATGACCAGCTCCCCAATCTGTGCGAGCAGCACTGCCTGCAGACATCCCAGTCGGTCAATACGCAAGGGCTAACCGCTGTAACGGCGCCCTTACTGCAGTTGATCGCAGTCGTCGATCGGATCGATCGCCATGTTCCGACTAGGCGCGATATTTGGTGCGCCCTCCTCGCAACCGCAGTGGATTTCCCTCCCTTAGTGCGCTTCGGCGTATTGCGCATCTGATCTTCGCGTAAGTCGTCTGACTTCTGCCCCGGCGTTGGGTGCAGCGTCATTACTTGCTGAGGATCGTTCATGAAAGTCTCATTGGCGGCGTGGCACAGCCTGGATATTCGACGGTGGGCAACGGACGCGGTTGTCGTGATCAGCGCTTTCTTAACCGTAATCGCTACTGCGACACTGGCGCAGGCCGAAGACAATGTGATACTGGTCCATGTCCACGGGCTCGGTTTTAGCGCTGACGGTAACGAGTTGGTGATTCCGAGCCATCATGGACTGGCCGTTTACCGAGATGGACGGTGGACGAAAGCGCCCGGTCCGCAGCACGATTACATGGGTCTCGTGGCTACGAAGCGCGGGTACTACACGAGCGGTCACCCCGCGCCTGGCTCGGGCCTTGTCAATCCGTTTGGTCTGTTGCGTAGCGATGACAACGGCAAAAGCTGGACTAAGCTGGGCCTTGAGGGTCAGTCCGACTTTCACCTGCTCGCGGCGAGCTTCACAACTAACGCAGTGTATGTGTACAACACTGCCCCAAACTCGCTCATGGATCGAGCGGGCCTTTACCGCACGTTAAACGACGGTAAGACGTGGCGCCGAGCGGAAGCAGCTGGTCTCGAAGGCACCATCTTATCGCTAGCGGTGCATCCGCTCGATCCGAACATCGTCGCCGCGGGCACTCGTATCGGCTTGTTCATCTCGGATGATGCGGGGGCGCATTTCAGCGCGCAGGTCGGGGATGCACGAGTCCTGAGTTTGATGTTCGACCAGGACGGCACAACGCTATGGGCAAGCACGTTCGATCGCTCCGCTCACCTCGCGCAGATAGAATGGAAGAGCGGACACAAGACCGAACGCGCATTACCTCCATTCGGCGAGGATGCCGTTGCCTACATCGCCCGGCATCCGCATGACGCGCAGCAGGTCGCGATTGCGACGTTCGCACGTAGTGTGTTCCTTAGTCGTGACCGTGGAGTGACTTGGAGGCATATCGCGGACCGCGGTCGGACGCTGTAAGGAGTAGGAGCGTGAGGATGCGTACTTCGCAACTCTTGTTTAGCGGGTTAGCGACAGCGTTTGCTTTCCCGATTGCACCGACGTGGGCTGCCGGCGACGCCGCTCGCGGGGTTGGCGTCTTCCGACAATGCGTCGCGTGCCATTCGACGGCACCAGGTGTCCATTTGACCGGCCCGAGTCTCGCAAATGTCTGGCAGCACAAGGCGGCGACCGTGCCGGGATTCGTTCGCTACTCCGACGCGTTGAAGAAGGCAAACATCGTCTGGAATGACGAAACGTTGAGCAAGTGGCTGGCCAATCCAGATTCACTCGCACCGGGCACCAACATGACCTTTTCCGGGTTGAAAGACCCTTCGGTACGAGAAGACGTGATTGCCTATTTGAAATCCGTCGCGGATGGCAATGCGCCCTCTGCACCCCAGCGTGGCGGGGGCATGATGGCGGAGCCGACGAGGCCGGACCTCAAGCGAGCGCCGCCACCGGGACAAGTCGTGTCAATCCACCACTGCGAGGATTCGTTTGCGATAAAGACAGCCGACGGCAAAACGAACAAGATTTGGGAGTTCAACCTGCGATTCAAAACCGACAGCAGCACCATAGGCCCCCAACGCGGCAAGCCTGTCGTTGTGGGAGCCGGCATGCAGGGCGACCGCGCCTCAGTGGTGTTCGCAAGCCCCGGCGAGATCAGCGGCTTTGTAAAGGAATCGTGCGACGCATTCTGACCATCGCGGCGCTACCCGTTTGGGCGATCACCGCGTGTACCGAAGCCCCGCGCGCCGATCCGTCCAATGCTTTGCAGGTCACGTCGGGACAGGCGATCTACGCAGCCAACTGCGCGTCATGCCACGGCGCGAATCTCGAAGGCCAGCCTGAATGGAAATCACGGAGGGCGAACGGGCGAATGCCGGCGCCGCCGCATGACGACACCGGCCACACATGGCATCACCCCGACGACATCTTGTTCGGAATCACGAAGGTGGGCGTGGCGTCGCCGTACGCGCCGCCCGGCTATCAAAGCGACATGCCGGCCTTTGGTGGCAAGCTAACGGATCAGCAAATCTGGGACGTACTGGCGTACATCACGTCGCGATGGTCACCTCGCGCCCGAGCGGCGCAGGCGCAAATCCAGAAACAGCGCGCGGCGGCTCCTGGCACCGATTAGGGGCAATCGGGCGTTCGTCGAAAACCGGCGCTGAAGTGCATAGGAAAAACGATGCGCAAACTATGGAATGCTCGCCTTGGCTGAAAGCATCGGATTCGGACGACCGCTCCCGCTCGGCTCCGATTCCCGGCCGTCGAAGGAGCGATTGTCGATCCGGCGGGACTTGCGCAATTGTTATTGATCCAAAGGAATCCAAAGGAGATCCGAAATGCCGCTCCGCCCTGCATTCATTGCTCGTCCCGCCGCCATGCTGTCGAGCCTTGCTGTCGCCTTGGCGTTCGCGCAGGCGGCACCGCCGGTCGCCCCCGTCAAGCCGGTCACCGACACCTATTTTGGCGTGACGGTGACCGATCCTTATCGGTACATGGAGAACATGAAGGATGCGGAGGTCGCAGCCTGGACGAAGGCTCAGGCGGATTACACCCATGCCGTGCTGTCGAAAATTCCAGGCCGCGCGACGCTGTACGAGGAGGTCGAGACTCGCGGCAATTCGGCGTCGGCGCGGGTGTACGACGTGCAGATCGTTGGGACCAAGGTCTATTACCAGAAGCGGCGCGCCGACGAGAACATCGGCAAGCTCTACGTGCGTGACGGCTTTAGTGGCGCGGAGCGACTGCTCGTCGATCCCGACACCGTGAAGTCGGCCGATGGCAAGCACAGCGCGATCGACTGGTTCGCGGCTTCGCCCGACAACAGGTATCTGGGTTATGGCATATCGCCCGGAGGCTCCGAGCAGAGCGTGCTCCGGATCATCGAGGTCGCCACCGGCAAGCCGACGGGCGATGTCATCGATCGCGCGAATTTTGGCAGTCCGTCCTGGCTCGACAGCAGTCGCTTCGTCTACAACCGTCTGCAGAAGGTTTCGGAAGACGCACCCGCGACAGACAAATATCAAAACTCGCGCGTCTATGTCCACAAGATGGGCGACGACCCGGAGAAGGATTCCGCTCTCATCGGTGTCGGCGTGTCGACCGCGGTTAAGCTCGAGCCGGCCGACATCACCGTCGCCTACAGGCCACTTGGTTCCAACTACATTATCGTGCAGGCGTTCAACGGAACACAGCGCGAACTCAGGCTGTGGGCAGCGCCCGTCGCAAGTCTGAACGGTGACAAAACGCCATGGGTCAAGGTTGCAGGCTTCGAAGACGAGGTCACCG
>JBDTQZ010000293.1:0-3984 GCA_039931935.1 Burkholderiaceae bacterium
CATTAGAAGTTTAGGCGAAGCGGCGGCAGCACACATGTTGACGCTTGGCCCCTTGAGCCCTGCCGATCATCATGAGTTGCTCGAGCAACAGAATCCCCCACGACCGCTGTCACGCGAGCGCAGCGCCGAAATCTTCCGGCTTTCGGAAGGCAATCCAATGTACGGCCTGGAGCTGCACGAGTTTCGCATTCGGCCCGCGTCACCCGCTGCGCAACCGCTGAGATCGACTGGAACGATTCCGACCACGCTGAGTACCAGCGTGTTGGAGCGACTTGAAAAACTCTCTTCATCCGCCCGCGAGCTTCTGACGATCGCAGCCGTCGTGGGTGAGGACGTAGCGTATCCATTGCTTGAAGCACTGTGGTTGGGCGGCGATAAGGGGACAGACGGTGCTGGCGCAACGCTACTCGACTTGCTCGATCAGCTCTCCGATGCGCAATTGCTAATCGAACGAGGCATCCACTACCATTTTCGTCACGCGCTGTATCGAAGCTGCGTCTATGAATCCGCCTCCGAAGCGAGGCGCCGTGCGCTGCACGCGCAAGTGGCACGCAGTCTCGTCCAGCTGGGCGAGCGCGAAGATGAACTGCCGGTCGAGCGGATCGCCTTTCATTACCAGAGGGCCGGCGATGCCAGACAGGCCGCCCACTTCCTGATGCTCGCCGGCCAGCGGGCGGCATCGATGTATGCGCACGACGACGCCTTGCGAAGCTACCGAGAGGCCTTGACGCTACTGGAGCCGGCGAAGGACTCCCTGGTCAAGCGCATCTGCGGAAGTCTTTATAGCGCGATCGGGGACACCAGTCGTGCCGCCGGTTATCTGAAGGAGAGCTTCACGGCCTATGAACGGGCGCTGTCTTTGTTCGAGGATTTGCCCGTCAATTCTTCCGATCTGACGGAGTTACACAGCAAGATCGCGCTTGTCGCCATCTTTACCACCAATATGCCTAAAGCCGGACAGCATCTCGCACAAGCTTGGCAGCACGCCGGTCCCGAGCCTCGCGTCCATGCGCGGCTGCACGTCCTGCGTGCGCTTCACTTGTGGCACTTCAACCGGCTCGATGACGCGGCTGCCTATGCGCATCGCGCGCTCGAACTCGCGGAATCGGTACGCGCGCCGTTGGAATCCGCGCAGGCCTGCGAGATCCTGGCGATGACCTATCTGCCGTTGGGGCGTTGGCAGGAAGGGCTGGAATACGAGAAACGACGTCTGCAGCACGGCAGCTGGTCCCCCGACCTGGTGGTAGCTACCGATGCTCATCTTTGTTTGTGGGAATACCACGTGCACGATGACCGCATGCTGGATCAGGCGAGTTCATTCATGCGTGAGGTCGCGACGGAGGCTGATCGGTTAGGCGATCTGCGTTGCGTTGCCATTTGCCAGTATGCGCTGGGCACGATTCATTTATGGCAGGGCGAAACGAGCAGTGCGCTCTCCCAGCTCGATGCAAGCCTTGCGCTGCACGACAAGGTAGGTTCGCCGGCCGGGATGGCCTACGCGCTGGCACGCCGTGCGGTGCTGTATACGATGGGAAACGCCATCGATTTGGGCTGGCAGTCGGTAAAGAAAGGCATCGAGCAGGCGCAACACGCGTCCATACGCGACCATTGTCTGCAGCGCTTATATGGCGTTGGAATCTGGAATCGTCTGCAGGCGCAAGATACCGAGCAGGTCTCCGATTTGGTAGCACGAAGCGAAGCGCTGCTCGGAGCGAACGGCCCGTGTCCGGCATGCAGTCTGGACCTCTATCCCTGGCTGGCTCTCTATTACCTCGAAAAAGACGATATCGAGCGTGTCGCGCAGTGCGCGGAATGTCTCGAGCAACTCGCCGCGAAAACCGGCAATCCTGTAGGTGAAACCTTCGCAGCCATCGTCCGCTGTGGCGCGGAATTGGCGCGTGGCAACACTGCCCGCTTTCAGGCAACGCGCCAGCAGGCGCTCGATCTCATGCAGAATGCTGTCCTGAGGGGTTCCACGTCGCCGATGACCTACCTGTTCGACCGTATGGCCGGCATGCGCTAACTCTCCTTCTCGGCCACCGAGTTGCGAGTGGAAGATTTCCGGAAGAGCCGATTGCTACCGTGATGTCCAAGCTGATGAAGTGACTCAGCGATCATTTGGTGCCGAACTGGAGGTCTGTTTATGCTTATCTTCCTGCGTACGTTGTCCTCGCTAGCTATTGCCACACTCATGTCCATAGCGCTCCTCCAGATCGCGGGCGCGGCTGAACTCCAGCTGGGGTCGGCCGCACGCGAGTTCCGCCTTGAAGGACTGGACAATAAGACGGTCGCCCTTAGCGACCTTCGCGGCAAATTCGTCGTGCTGCATTTCGCCGCCACGTGGTGCCCGTTTTGTGCGGCGGAAGCGGCTCATCTGGAGGGACTGCATCAGAAGTACCGCAACAAGGGGGTGGCCGTGGCCATCATTGACGTCAAGGAAGGCAAGAGCAAAGTCGCGAAGATGGCAAAAAAGTTCGGATTTACCTTCCCCGTATTGCTCGACTCCAACGGCTCGGTCGCCAAAGATTTTGCCCCACCGCCCCACGTGTTGCCCGATCTGCAACGCGATGAAGTCATGATCGCATCCAACTTGATCATTGATCCCGACGGCAAGATTCAGTTCTTTTCGCTGCTGGACACTGGTAATTTCGACGCCAAGCTTATCAAACTGCAAGCACGGTTGGATGAGTTGCTGAAGAGCAAGTGAACGCTGAAATCCAAGCGCAGCGTAGCGGGCCTGCTTACCTCCTCCTCGCCACGATCCTTTCCTGTCCGGCGCTGGGCTTTGCGCAGGTAACGAGCGTGGTCGCCGTGACGCTTCCTGCCTCGGTTGAAATAGAGGCGGGCCACCGTCGCTCGTTGCGCATCCAGGTCCAAATTAAGCCGGGTTACCACGTGCAGGCCAATCCGGTGAGAAATGCAAACCTGATTCCTATCACGGTTGAGCTTGGGCCAAGTGGTGGTGTGCGCCCGGACCGGCCAGTGTATCCGCCAAGCAAACCGTTTCGCATTGCGGATGGCTCGGAAGATTTGGTCGTCTACGACGACTCCTTCTTTATCGAGTCTTCAGTCCGTGTGGCCCAGGCGCAACGGCCTGGCTTAGTAGTCCTGAACGGCACACTGCGGTATCAAGCCTGCACCGACAGAATCTGCCTTGCCCCGCGTACCATTCCGCTGCGGGTACCGATTAAAGTGGTTCGTGATCACCGACAAAGCTTAGCCGCAGAACCGCTTCAATATTCATTGCCGCATAATCGATAGGGTATTTGTCGGGCGCGAAGACTGACAACGGCACTTCGCGGAAGCGGTGGCGTTGAGCGCTTCAGGTCTCGCGGCGGCGCAGCGGCAAGCGCGCTCGCGTGCCGCATTGGTTCGCCCCCGGCGGCCTCATCGACCAGGCCGATCCGCGCGAGATGGGCGGCTAGGCCGACAGGGGCTTCTCACTGAATGCCTGGGTGTGAACCGAAGGTCAGGACGGCGCTGGCCTGGAACGCCTAGTTTGCTACTACTCCCGCCCATTGGGCTGGAGCCGCTCGCGCAAAGCACTGTCCTAAGGAATTTCACGTCACCGATGACTTACCTGTTCGACCGCACGGCCAGCACGCGCTGACCCTCGTTCCACTCAGTCTCTCGGTCCCGCGCCAAGTCGCAAGTGGAAGGTTTCCGGAAGAGAACCGGAAGAACCAATCGCTATTGTGATGCCCATGCTGAGAAGTGACTCAGCGATCGTCATCAGCCAAAAAGGAGGCGCATCATGACTACGGCGACGGTAAACCCGCTGCAACTCAATACCTTTGATCTGGAGCAAAAGGTCAAGGACATGTATCGGGCGGTTGCGCAGAACCCGCACGGCGAGTTTCACTTCGAGCTGGGCCGCGTGTTGGCGGAACGCCTCGGATATCGCGGTTCCGATCTGGACCGCATTCCGGCAGCCGCCATCGACTCGTTCGCGGGCGTCGGCTATTACTTCGACCTTGCCAAGCT
>JBDTQZ010000294.1:0-3983 GCA_039931935.1 Burkholderiaceae bacterium
CACAGAGCTCGAAGCCGGCTTCAGGTCGGCTTCGAGCGCGGCACGAGTAGATGCGCCGACTGCGCCCATCATCGTGCCGGACGGCCAGGCGCCGATCAGCAGCGGCTGCGCGGCACGCACGGCATTGGCACTGACAAAGATCGCAAGGTCGTAGTCGGCTAGCCTAGCCAGTGTTGTGCGCGCACGTTGCGCATCGGGCGCTGCACCGATATCGAACACCGGCCACCACCAGGCACGGTGCCCCTGCTCGACGAGTCGCTCGGTAAGGCGTTGCCCGGCACTCGCAGGGCGCGTGACGATCACCAACATCCAGCACCTGACGTACTAGGCAGCCAGCAGCCGCAACGCACCGAGCGCAGTCAACTGCTCGACCACGCGCGACGCCAGCGCTTCCGGTGCCGCCATCGATCCGCGTGCTTCGGCTTCGACATAGCTGCCCGTCTTGGCATTACCCACCAACGCGCGCAATCGCAATGCATCGCCTTCGACTTCCGCATACGCGGCCAACGGCACCTGGCAACTGCCACCGAGTCCACGAGACACACCGCGCTCGGCGGAAGTGGCAGCACGCGTCCCGGCGTCGTCGAACTGAGAGAGCAGTGTCGCAGTCTCGACGTCCGAGCTTTTGATTTCGATTCCGAGCGCTCCCTGTCCGGGCGCAGGCAACGACACTTCGGTCGAAATAATCTGGCGAATGCGCGCAGCGAACCCCAGGCGCTTTAGACCCGCCGCGGCCAGCACCAGTGCGTCGAACTCGCCGTTGTCAAGCTTCGCGAGCCGGGTACCGACATTGCCGCGAATCGAACCGATGACAAGCTGCGGAAAGCGCGCGCGCAACATTAGCTCGCGCCGCAGGCTCGACGTTCCGATGCGCGCGCCGGCGGGCATTTCCTCGAGCGCTGCATAGCGGTTCGACACCATGCAGTCGCGCGGATCCTCGCGCGCGAGCACTGCGGCGAGCGCGAACTCGGCCTCGAGATGCATCGGAACGTCCTTTAGCGAATGCACCGCGAGGTGTGCGCGTCCGTCAAGCAGGGCAAGCTCTAACTCTTTGACGAATAGCCCTTTGCCCCCTTCCTGCGAGAGTGGACGATCGAGAATGCGATCGCCGAGCGTAGTCATGCCGAGCAACTCGATCTGCATGCTGGAATACGTGCTCGACAACAGCTCGCGCACGTGCTCGGCCTGCCATAGAGCCAGCGGGCTCTTGCGCGTCGCGATGACGACGCGGGCCGGCGGGTTCATCGCACCATACTCCGTGGGAATGGGGAAAACGGGTGCAGCCAGTCTAACAGTGCGCCGCTGCTTCAGCTCTTGGCTGCCGCCTTCACCGTTGGCCACTGACGGCGACTGATGGGCAATCGCTCCGACGCTTCCTTCAGTAGTACTTCCCAGTGCCCTTCGGAGGAATCGCCGACTTCGTCGACCGCGCCGCGCACTCGTTGAAAACCGAGGATGCCGGTGCGTGCCACCAGCGCATTGCGATGAATACGGACGAAGCGATCACCGAATTCCGCTTCCAGTGCGGTCAGCGATTCTTCGGTCAGAAATTCGCGTGTGCGCGTCTTGATCGTCACGTATTTCAATTCAGCGCGCAAGTAAACAACATCGTCGATCGGTACCAGCATCATGCGTCCGCGCTCCGACACCGTCAGATGCGAGCGGACCGCTCCGATCGTCTTCGCGAGTTCTTCGATGCGCGGCTCGTGTGTGCGAAAGCGCTCGGCACGCGAGAGTGCTGCGACCAGACGCTCGGCGCGGACGGGCTTCATCAGGTAATCGAGCGCCTGCACCTCGAATGCGTCGAGCGCGTGCTCGTCGTAGGCGGTAACAAAGATCACCGCCGGCGGGTTTTCTCGCTGCGCCAGGTGGCGCGCCACCTCGATGCCGTTCATGTCCGGCATATGCACGTCGAGGAGGATGACATCCGGCTGCAGGCGATCCGCTTCTTCCAGCCCTTGAATCCCGCCGTCGGCCTCGCCGACCAACTGCAGCGACACCTGTTCGGAACAGTCGCGCAGCACCTGGCCAAGACGCGCACGCGCAGGCGGTTCGTCATCGACGATCAGTACATTCAACATCGCCTTACCCTGTCCAATCGACTGCCCCATCACTTGCCCGCCTTGCTGCATTAAGCCCGCCGCTCCACCGGTATCGTCATCGTCAATTCAAACCGCTCGCGCCTCGTTTGCGTCTCAACCTTCGCCTCAAGGTCGTAGATCAGCGCAAGGCGGCCGCGGATGTTTGCCAGACCGATCTGATTGCCCTCGCGTTCGGGACGCTCGCGTGCAATCGGATTGCTGACAAAAATCTCCAGTACGAACCCGTTTTGCTTAACTCTTACGACGATATCCGCACGGCCCGCCGTTTTTTCGGCGCCGTAGCGAATCGCGTTTTCAATCACTGGCTGCAGCAGTAACTGTGGCATTTTTGCCCGGGGGTGGTATGCCCCGATTTGCCAGTCAACTGCCAACCTATTCCCGAGCCGGGTTTGCTCAATTTCTACGTAGTTGCGGCAGAGCTCAATCTCGTCGGCCAAAGGCACCAGTTTGCGCGTATCGGCCATCACCGCGCGGAACAATTCCGCGATGGATTCGAGCATGCGTTCGGCCTTTAACGGCTCGGTTCTAACCACCGATAGCACCGCGTTCAGGCTGTTAAACAGAAAGTGCGGGCGGATGCGCGACTGCAGCGCCTGGTACTTCGCCTCGATCACCGCCGGCGAAAAAGCGCGCTCGCGGAGCTCCGAATAGTGCTGAAACCCCGCGCCCAGGGCGAAGCCGACGGCACCGTGTGCAATGGCGGCCCACTCGCCTCCGGGAACCTGAAACAGCAAAGCGACCGCTACCGCGACGATCGCCGGAATTAGGCACGAAATGCCGCGCTGAATCGACACATCCAAGGCAGACAGCGTGCGCCGCGCCGCACACCAGCCCATCAGTGTCAGCAATGTGGTCGGTGCGATAAACGACATCAAGCGCAACAGTGCCGTCAGCGCGTCGACCGGTGATGACGATTCACCGACCGCCGCCATCAGCGCGAGTGCGACGATGGTGCCGATCACTCGCAACAAGACCCCCATGTTGCAGCCGTCGGGAATGACCCGGCGCGGAGTCGGCACGGCGGTTTCGTCGCGGGCGAGGGGTCCCTTTAACGTGGGTGATGATGGCTTCACGAATCTATACTCGCACTCACCCGTCTATCCCCCTCAAACGATTATGTCAGAGCAACCCGCAAAAGCGGGCGATCCATTAGCGTCGAAAAGCACCCCATGGTCCGGCCGGTTCGAAGAACCAGTAGCAGATTTTGTGTTGCGCTACACGGCGTCGATCGGCTTCGATCGGAGACTGGCGCTTGCAGACATCCAAGGCTCGCTCGCGCACGCCGGGATGCTGCACGAGTGCGGCATCATCGGAGCGGTCGATCTGTCTGACATCGCGCGGGGGCTTCAGCAAATTCGCGAAGAGATCGAGCGCAATCAGTTCGAATGGCATATCGAACTGGAAGACGTTCACCTGAATATCGAAAAGCGCCTGATCGATCTGATCGGCGACGCCGGCAAGCGCCTGCACACCGGTCGCTCGCGCAACGATCAGATTGCAACCGACACTCGACTGTGGCTGCGGGGCGAAATCGATCACATCGTGTTCCGGATCGACGGACTGCAGCACGCGTTGGTCGAATTGGCCGACCGCCACGCTGCGACGGTGATGCCGGGCTTCACGCACATGCAGGTGGCGCAGCCCGTGACGTTCGGTCATCACCTGCTCGCGTATGCAGAGATGTTCGAACGCGACCGCGATCGCTTGCTCGATGCGCGCAAGCGCGTCAATTGCCTGCCGCTAGGCGCCGCTGCGCTCGCTGGGACCACCTATCCGATCAATCGCGCGTTGGTCGCGCAAGAACTCGGCTTCGAATCAGTCGCGGAAAACTCTCTCGACGCGGTCAGCGATCGCGACTTCGCGATCGAATTTTGCGCCGCT
>JBDTQZ010000295.1:0-3982 GCA_039931935.1 Burkholderiaceae bacterium
TGCGACTTCGGTCCTGACCTGGCGCAGGCGGTCGCGCGCGGCCGGCGCGCCGAGTTCGGAAAGTTCGAGCGTTTTCGCGACCCCGGTGTGCGCGCGTCGATTCCGGACCCGAACGCGGAGGCAACCTTCGCCGCCAGCAAGCTCGAGTGGAGCGAGGCCGGGACACCGAATGGCGTCGAGTCGCTTGAGTTCTACCGCCGCTGTCTGGCTGTGCGTCACGAATACATCGTGCCGCGCCTTTCGGGCCTAGCGCCAGGCCGATCGTTCGACGTCACGCATGAGTCGCTGCTGCGGGTGCGCTGGGAACTGAGTGACGGCTCCACGCTGCACGCGCGTGTCAATTTCGGGTCCGCATCACTGTCGAGTGTCGAGCCACAGGCCGGCACGCCGTTGTATCAGAGCGATGCGGGGATCGCTGCCGGCGGCACCTGGCCTGCTTACTCTTCTGCTTTCAGCCTGGAGACGATGCCAGCGTGACGGCGCACCGCGCCCATGATGCCCTCCGCGGCGAAGCTCTGGCCGGAGCCGCAGCTGCGCACGGCATTGCTCCCGACTATGAAGATATTTGGGGCCAGCGCCACCGCGTTTCCGACGCGACGCTGGCGCGGCTGCTCGAGGCGATGGGCAAGCATCCGGGCGACGACGAGCAAG
Organism: Burkholderiaceae bacterium; assembly: GCA_039931935.1. Lineage (GTDB taxonomy): Bacteria > Pseudomonadota > Gammaproteobacteria > Burkholderiales > Burkholderiaceae_F > JACCZX01. The sequence goes on from JBDTQZ010000295.1 coordinate 652, forward strand.
CGCCGGCTGCCGCGCTGTGTGGCATCGAAAGCGGACGTGACCGCAAGCGCGTTGCGCCGATGGTGGTGCTGCGCGAGAACGTACGCCCATGGATATTGCATCTGCGCCTGCCGATCGAGCTGGCTGACCGCGCGCTCGATGTGCGCGTGACCGCGGAAGGCGGAAGGCTTTCTACCGACGCCAGCCTCTCCGTGCTGCATCGGGACTCGTCGCGCGACGATGACGGCGCACTATGCGTCGACGTCGAGGTGGCGCTGGCAGCAACGCTGCCGGCCGGATACCACCAGGTGGAGTTGTTGGCTGACGCGGAGATCATCGCGCGCACTTGTTGCGCGGTGGCGCCAGCGGCTTGCTTCCTGCCGGCACAGGGCCAGGCAACCCGGGTATGGGGTGCGGCGGTGCAACTGTACGGCGTGCGATCAGACCGCAACTGGGGCATCGGTGACTTCACCGATCTCGCCACGCTGGTCGAACAATGGGGCGCGCGCGGTGCCGGCGTCGTCGGCGTCAACCCGCTGCACGCGATGTTTCCGCACGAGCCGCGGCACGCAAGCCCGTACAGTCCCTCGAGCCGGCTGTTTCACAACACGCTCTACGTAGATGTTGAGGCAGTGCCCGATTTCCGCGAGTGCGAGGCGGCGCTCGCGCTCGTGCTTGCGCCGCAATTCCAGGCGACCCTGGCGGCGTTGCGCGCCGCGCCGCTGGTCGATTACGCCGGAGTCGCGGACGTCAAGCGCCAGGTCTTTGAATTTCTGTACCGGCACTTCCGCGAGTGCCATCGCGCTGGCGGGGACGCGCGTGCCCAGGCCTTCAAAGCCTACGTCGAAGGCGGAGGCGAAGCGCTGCGTCGGCACGCGCTGTTCGAGGCGTTGCTGGAGCACTTTCAGCACAGCGCAGGGTCTGCCTGGGGCTGGCAGGGTTGGCCCGCGCAATATCGCGATCCGGCCTCGGAGGCCGTCACGCGGTTCGCGGCGGAACACAGCGAGCGCGTCGAGTTCTATCTGTACCTGCAGTGGCAGGCGGAACAACAGTTCTCGGCGGTAGCCGCAGGTGCCCGGGTGGCGAGCCTTTCGGTCGGTGTGCTCGCGGACCTCGCGGTGTCGATCGATCGTGGCGGTGCCGAGGCGTGGGCGAACCAGGACCTTTACGCGCTCGGTGCGGGCGTCGGTGCACCACCCGACGCATTCAATCCGATCGGCCAGAACTGGTCGTTGCTACCGATGATTCCGAGCCGGTTGCGGGATGCTGCGTATGCGCCATTTCTGGCGACGCTGCGCGCCAATATGCGGCACGCCGGCGCACTGCGCATTGACCACGTGATGGCGCTTGCGCGCCTCTTCTGGATTCCGGCCGGCAGCCCGCCCTCGAACGGTGCGTATGTTCAGTACCCCTTCGCCGATCTGCTCGGCCTGCTGGCGCTTGAAAGTCACCGCCATCGTTGCATCGTGATCGGCGAAGACCTCGGCACCGTGCCGGACTACGTGCGCGAAGCGATGTCCTCGAACGCCATCCTTTCGTACCGTGTCCTTCTTTTCGAGCGCGAAGCGAACGGTGAGTTCAAGGCGCCAGCGGCCTACCCCGCCGAGGCGCTCGTCACTGCAAGTACGCACGACCTGCCGACGCTGGCCGGCTGGTGGGCCGGCGACGACATCGAGTTGCGCGCCGCGCACGGTTTGCTCGCAGCGAGCGATGACCGCATCGCGCAGTCGGCAGAGCGCCAACAGGATCGCCGCCGCCTTCTCGGTGCGCTCGAGCGCGCCCGGTTGCTGCCGTCAGGAACCGATATCGATGCCGCATCGAAAACCATGGATCCGCCGCTGGCGCGTGCGGTGCAGGCTTTTCTGGGCGCCACGCCCTCCCGGCTGCAGCTCGTGCAGCTCGAAGACGTGATCGGAGTGCGCGATCAGGCCAATCTGCCTGGCACGATCGATTCGCATCCCAACTGGCGCCGCAAGCTGGCGCTGCCGCTCGAGCGCTGGCCCACCGATCTCCGTTTCGACTCGCTGACCGCGGTGCTCGAACATCAACGCGGACCGCGCAAGCGACGCTCTAAACCACGCCGCGCGACACCGCTGCATGTGCCACGCGCGACGTACCGCGTGCAGCTCAATCACGCTTTCACCTTTGCCGATGCGACCGCGCTCGTGCCCTATCTCGCGCAGCTGGGCATCAGCCATGTTTACTGCTCGCCGTACCTGCGGGCGCGCCCCGGCAGTCTGCATGGCTACGACATCGTCGATCACGGAACGCTGAACCCGGAAATTGGCAGCCGCGACGATTTCGAGCGCTTCGTGGCTGCTCTCGACGCGCATGGCATGGGGCATCTGTGCGACGTGGTCCCCAATCACGTCGGTGTGATGGGCGCGGACAACGCATGGTGGATGGACGTGCTCGAAAACGGGCCCGCGTCTGCATGCGCGGATTACTTCGATATCGATTGGGCGCCGCTCGATGCCGATATTGCGGGCCGCGTGCTGGTGCCGGTGCTCGGAGATCCCTACGGCGCAGTCCTCGAGCGCGGCGAGCTCAAGCTCGCATTCGAGCCGGAGCCGGGAACGTTCGCCGTCACCTACTCCGAGCACCGGTTTCCAATCGATCCGCGCGAGTATCCGGCGCTGCTGCGGCCGGCGCTGCAGCGGGCCGCCGACCGGCTCACGCCCGATGCCGCCGCTGCAGTTACGAACTTGGTCGACCGGCTGCGCGCGCTGCCCGCGCGCGCTGCTATCGACACCGCCGCTCACCGCCAGCGCGACAGCGCGACACTCAAGCGCGATCTATCTCAGCTGGCGGCCCGGCACCCGCCGCTGTCCGCCGCGATCGCGCAAGTCGTTACGGAATTCAACGGCCAGCCGGGCCGTGCCGAGACATTCGAGCGTCTGCATGCGCTGCTCGAAGCGCAGGCTTTCCGGCTCGCGTACTGGCGCGTGGCGTCGGACGAAATCAACTATCGACGCTTTTTCGATATCAACGATCTCGCCGCGTTGAGAATGGAAAACGAGAGCGTGTTCGACGCCACACACTCATTCATCCTGAAGTTGGCTGCGGCCGGCAAGATTCACGGGCTGCGCATCGATCATCCCGATGGCCTGCACGATCCCGCCCGCTACTTTGAACAGCTGCAGGCGCGCTATCGGCAGTACGTCACAGAGGCGGGCGCACCCGGTGGCACTGATGTCGCACCGATTTACGTAGTGCTCGAGAAGATCACCGCCAGCCATGAGCACATGCCGGAGCGCTGGCCGGTCAGCGGCACCACCGGCTATCGCTTTGCCAACGTTGTCAACGGGCTGTTCGTGGCGGGTGCGTCGAAGGCACGGCTCGACCGGGTCTG
>JBDTQZ010000296.1:0-3979 GCA_039931935.1 Burkholderiaceae bacterium
CACGTGGCTGGCGCTGTCGTCGCGTAGCTCGATCGTTATCGGCTCGAGCGGCAAGAGCCTTGTGCGAATCCGACCGGCCGTCGTGTCAGGCATCGGATGCTTCCTTCACGTGGCGGCTGAGATAGACGCCCAGGCCGAGGACGAACGCAAGCGTCAAACCGATGAGGCCGAACGTCTTGAAGTCGACCCACTGCTCGGTCGTAAAGTGATACGCGACAAAAAGATTCGCAGCGCCGAGCATGGTGAAAAACCCGGCCCATAGCCACAGCATCCGATCCCAGATCGCCGCCGGCAGCCGAAGTTCGGAGCCAAGCAGCGCAGACAGCAAATTGCGCCGAAACAGCACGCGGCCGCCAATCAGAATGGCGGCAAAGCTCCAGTAGAGCAGGCTCGGTTTCCACTTGATGAACAGCTCGTTCTGCAGCCAGATCGTCATACCACCGAACGCTACGATCAGAATTGCCGAAAGCCACAGCATCGGCTTGACCGGCTGCCGGCGCGCCAGCAGCCAACCGACCTGCAGCAGCGTGGCGACGATTGCAATCGTGGTCGCGACGATGACGGCGACGATGTCCGGAAACGTCGCCGACGCGGCGACCGGGCCAAACACGGCTGCTACGAACGCCGCCGATTCTTCGGGAAAGCTCTTGCCGATTCGGTACGCGATAAAAAACGCCGCAACCGGAAACAGATCGAATAGGAGCTTCACGTTTTGACTATTTTCTGCGGCTCGAACGCCAGTGACGCTGAATTGATGCAATAGCGCAACCCGGTCGGCGGCGGTCCGTCGGGAAACACGTGGCCCAGGTGAGCGTCGCACACGTTGCAGATGATTTCGGTCCGCGCCATGAGGTGCGACGTGTCACGCTCCTCGCGCACATTGGCCGGATCGAGCGGCTTGAAGTAGCTAGGCCAGCCGCAACCGGCATCAAATTTGGTGTCGGACGCAAACAGTGGCGTGCCGCAGCACACGCAACGATAAATGCCTTCCTCGTTGTGATCCCAGTACTTGCCCGTAAACGGACGCTCCGTTCCTCTTTCGCGAGTGACTGAATACTCGATCGGGGATAGTTGCTGCTGCCACTCACGTTTCGACTTGTTCGGCTTGCCCTCGTTTGCCATCGTCATCCTCAGGAAGAACAAGATAGTTCGAGCCTCCTCGCCCAATCAGGCGGCTCTTGTGCGTACCCCTCGAACTCCGGCTGTTCGTCGTAAGGATGCTGTAGAACTTTCAGCAGTCGTGCAACTTCGTCGAAATCGCGAGCGCCCTCATCACCCCGCGCTCGACGGATTGCGACCTCGGCAAGGTGGTTTCGCAGAGTGTATTTCGGATTGATTTGGTTCATTCGTTGCGTGCGCTCAGTATCGTCAGAGCATTCCGCGCGCAGCCGAGCGCGGTAGCGATCGGCCCACTCGTCGAACGCGGCGCGGTCGACCATCAGATCACGTACCTTGTCGCTTCCGTCGACATGCAAAGTCGAAAGTACGCGCCAGAAAATCGTCCAATCGGCGTGTGTCGCTTGCAGCAAATCCACCGCGCCGGTAATCAGTGCCTCGTCCTCGGGCTGCTCCGTTGCAAGGCCAAGCTTGGCCCGGAATACGGTGTTGATCGCCTGTGCGTACTCAGGCAGATAACTGTCGACCGCGATCCTCGTTGCATCAACATCGTCGGTGAGCGCGACCAGCGCCTGCCCGAGCGCGTACAGGTTCCAGTGTGCGATCTGCGGCTGCATGTTGTATGCATAGCGGCCGTTCACGTCGCTGTGATTGCAAATGTATCCGCCATCGAAAGCGTCCATGAAACCGAAGGGGCCATAGTCGATCGTGATACCGAGGATCGACATGTTGTCTGTGTTGAGCACTCCGTGACAAAAACCGACACCTTGCCACTGTGCCACCAGGCGCGCGGTACGGCGCGCGACCTGTTCGAGGAATGCGAGATACGGCTGCGGCGCCCTACGGCACTCCGGGTAAAACCGCGCAATCACGTAGTCAGCGAGCTGCCGCAGGGCGTCATATTGCTGCGTCCAGTAGAAATACTCGAATGAACCGAAGCGGACAAAGCTCGGTGACATTCGCAGCGTCACCGCCGCCGTTTCCACCGTTTCGCGAATTACCGGTTGATCGGAGCCGATAACCGCCAGCGCGCGCGTCGTCGGAACACGTAGATGGTGTAAAGCCTCGGACCCCAGAAACTCGCGAATCGACGAGCGCAACACGGCACGGCCGTCGCCCATGCGCGAATACGGCGTCTTGCCTGAACCCTTGAGCTGCAACTCCCAATGTTCGCCGGTGGGGCCAATGGCCTCACCGAGTAGCAGCGCACGGCCGTCGCCCAATCGCGGCACGTACACGCCGAACTGATGCCCGGAGTACACCGCGGCGAGCGGATCGCTACCGGCGATCTGTCGATTGCCCGCCAGGGCATCGGTCAAGCCAGGCAGCTCGTCCTCGCCAATGCCGATCAAGTTGCCGGCGGCTTCCGAGAATCCGACCAGGTACGGCTCGGGCAACGGCGCCGGCGGCAACCGGGTGTAAAACACGCCGGGTAGCTGAGCAAACGAGTTGTCGAAACGCAGTCCGAGATCGACCAGCGATCCATCCTGCGTTGCGACGGCTTCCTTCGCGGCGACGGGTGCGTCCAATGGGTTCCTCCGGGAGATGTCGATTGTAGGAGCTTGACGGCTTGCGACCGAGCCACCAGCATATGTGGGCAAGGCCGCGGATTTACAGAACCAGCGGCTGCCGGGAGACAGTCAGATGTTGCAAGGCCTGATGATGCAGATGCCGCTCTTGATTTCGTCGTTGATTGAGCACGCGGATCGGCACCATGGCGACGGGGAGATCGTCTCGCGCCGAGTCGAAGGCGACCTTCATCGCACGACCTACCGTGGGCTGCACCGGCGCGCGCGACAGATGGCCAACGCGCTGGCCGGGCTCGGCATTGCTCGTGGCGAGCGCGTCGCGACGCTCGGCTGGAACGGCTATCGGCACATGGAGCTTTACTTCGCGGTGTCAGGCGCAGGCAGTGTGTTGCATACGATCAACCCGCGGCTGCATCCCGCGCAGATTGCATGGATCGTCAACCACGCTGAGGATCGCGCTCTTTTTTTTGACCTGACGTTTTTACCGCTGGTCGAAGCGATCGCGCCGCAATGCCCGACAGTAAAGCGCTGGGTGCTGATGACCGACCGGGCTCACATGCCGGCTGAGAAATCGGACAAGGTCGGCAATTTGATCTGCTATGAAGACTTGATCGACGGCCGATCGGATCAGTTCATTTGGCCGCAATTCGACGAGAACACCGCGTCATCGATGTGTTACACGTCGGGCACGACCGGCAATCCCAAGGGCGCGCTGTATGCGCATCGTTCGACGATCCTGCATACGCTGGCCGCGGCGCTGCCGGACGCGCTGAACCTGTCTGCACGCGACGTGATTTTGCCGGTGGTACCAATGTTCCACGTCAACGCTTGGGGTTTGCCGTACATAGCGCCGATGGTCGGAGCCAAGGTGGTTTTTCCCGGCCCGCATCTGGATGGTAAATCGCTGTACGAGCTCTTCGAGTCCGAAAAGGTCACCTTCTCTGCAGGGGTGCCGACCGTGTGGCAGGGGCTGCTGACTTTCATGGAGGCCAACAACCTCAAATTTTCGACGATGAATCGCACTGTGATCGGAGGCTCCGCATGCCCTCCCGCGATGATCAAGCTGTTTCAGGACAAGTACGGCGTCAACGTCCTCCATGCGTGGGGCATGACCGAGATGAGCCCGCTCGGCACCGCCTGCACGTTCAAGCAAAAGCACACCGATTTGTCAGCCGAGCAGCGACTGCCGGTGCAGTACAAGCAGGGCAGGGTGCTGTTCGGTGTCGACATGAAGATCGTCGATGACAATGGCAAGGATCTGCCGTGGGATGGCGTCGCGTTCGGCAATCTGATGGTGCGCGGGCCGTGGGTCGTGCGCGACTACTACAACAGCG
>JBDTQZ010000297.1:0-3965 GCA_039931935.1 Burkholderiaceae bacterium
GATGTCGCCGCGACGGCCGCCGGCAGCGCGAATCGAGCGCGCCATCACCGTGGCCCAGGTGTCGATGTCCTTCGCGGTGTAACCCACGACCGTCGGCTTGCCTGTCGTGCCGCTCGATGCGTGAATACGCACGACCTTCTCCTGCGGCACGGCGAACATGCCGAACGGATAGGTATCCCGCAGATCGTGCTTGGTGGTGAATGGAAACTTCGCGAGGTCGGCCAGCGACTTGAGATCGGAGGGGCGGACTCGCGCCGTGTCGAACTTCGTCCGGTAGTGCGGCACGTTGTTGTAGGCGTGCGCGAGCGACCAGCGCAGCCGCTCCAGCTGCAGTGCTTGCAGCTCGCCTTGGCTTGCGTGCTCGATCGGCTCAAGATCGTCTGCCATCACAGATCCACAACCGCCTTGCCCTTGATCGTGTGCGAGCGGCCCCGCATCACGACCACGGTCTTGCCGTGCTGATTCGTGACCGTGATGTCATACACGCCGGTGCGCCCGGTCAGCGCGACCTCACGACACTCTGCACGAAGCACGTCACCTTCGTAGACCGGTGCCAGGAAGTCAACGACGATCGCGGACGCGACCGTCACTTCGTTATGGCTGTTGCACGCGAACGCGAATGCAGAGTCGGCGAGCGTCGCAATGAAGCCGCCATGGCAGGTCTTGAAGCCGTTCAGCATGTCGGGCCGGACCCTCATCGACAGCTTCGAAAACCCCGGACCGACTGCTTCGACCTGCATTCCGAGACCTCGCGACGCCGCATCCTCGGCGAACATGCGGTCGCGCACCGCTTCGGCGATCGCTTGTCCGTTCCTTGGCTGTTTATCGTCCATCATTGACCCGTAAAGTGTGCCGCACGCTTTCCCATAAAGGCGGACACACCCTCGCGATAGTCACTCGATCGACCGAGCTCGCGTTGGTAATCGCGCTCAAGATCGAGCGCGGCATCAAGCGGCAATAACATCGCCGCGTCGATCGCCTGGCGCGTGCGCACGAAGCCGCGTGTCGGACCGACAGCGAGCTGAAGCGCCACGGACCTCACGGTGGGAAGCAACTGATCGTCCGCTACACAGCGCCAAATCAAACCCCACTCCGCCGCTTGCGTTGCCGTCAACTTCTCACCCAGCAAGGTCAACCCCATCGCGCGTGCGGGACCGACAAGTCGAGGCAGCCACCAGGTGCCGCCGCAATCAGGCACGAGACCTAGCTTTGAAAACGATTGAATGAAGCTCGCCGATTCCGCGGCATACACCAGGTCGCACGCAAATGGAATGTTTGCTCCGGCACCCGCCGCCACACCGTTGACGGCGGCGATGGTCGGCATCGGCAACGCGCGCAGGCGCTGCAGCATCGGCTTGTAATAGTTCTCGATCGAGGCGCCCAGGTCGACATTTTCCGCATCCGGCGCCGCAGTTGGAGAAACCGCACGGTCCGATAAATCCTGGCCGGCGCAAAATCCGCGCCCGGCCCCGGTCAACACGAGGCAGCGGATCGATCGATCGGCTGCAATCGCGTCGAGCGCCGCGCGCACTTCGGCGTGCATCGTCACCGTGAAGCTGTTCAGCCGCTCGGGACGATTCAGCGTCAGTGTCGCGACGCCGTCTGTAACATCAACCCGGATGAATTCGTATGTCATCGCTCCGCGAGATGAGCGGCGGCTGGCGGCAGCCGTCCGCTCGATCGAGAATCCTGATTAATTGACCGACCGTTCAATCAATAGTACCTTCGACTTCCGAAAAAACCAAGCTAGTAGCTCACGCATGCATCCGCTATTTGAGAAACATCGCAGCGTCCTAGACGGCGCGCTCGAAGCCATGCGCACGCGCGGCTTCTGGAGTGCTTACCCGGAACAACCCAGCCCGAAGGTGTACGGCGAGGCCGCCAACGACGAAGGCAAAGCCGCCGCGTTAGGCCATGCCGGACGGCAGTTCGAGCTCGATCAACCGGGGCGCATCGGCTGGCTTGCAAGCGAACACTCGCCGTACGGCATTCCACTCGAAGTCGAATATCCTGTGTGCGACCCGCAGACATTGATCGATGCTGCCCTCGCCGCGATGCCAGCGTGGCAGAAGCTGGGCGTCGAAGGCCGAACCGGCATTTGCCTCGAGGCACTTGCGCGGTTGAACAAGGCGAGCTTCGAAATCGCCCACGCCGTGATGGTGACCACCGGGCAGGGCTGGATGATGGCCTTTCAGGCAGGCGGGCCGCACGCGCAGGACCGGGGCCTTGAAGCGGTCGCGTATGCATACCGTGAAATGAGCTCGGTGCCGAGCGCTGCGCGCTGGGAAAAGCCGCAAGGCAAGAACCCGCCGCTGGTGATGGAAAAGCGCTTCGAGATCGTCGGACGCGGTGTTGCGCTGGTCATCGGCTGCGGCACGTTTCCGACCTGGAACACGTATCCCGGCTTGTTCGCGGCATTGGTCACCGGCAATCCGGTGATCGTCAAACCACATCCGAATGCAATTCTGCCGGCCGCGATCAGCGTGCGGATTGTGCGCGACGTGCTTGCCGAGAACGATATCGATCCGAATCTGGTTTCACTCGCGGTCACCATGGAGCCGAAGGAAACTCAGGCGCTGGCGACCCATCCGGCCGTGCGCTCGATCGACTTTACTGGCAGCAACACGTTCGGCCGCTGGTTGATAGACAACGCGCGGCAGGCGCACGTCTACGCCGAACTGGCGGGGGTCAACAACGTTGTGATCGAATCGACCGACAACTACAAGGCGATGCTGAAGAACCTCGCGTTCACATTAAGCCTGTATTCGGGGCAAATGTGCACAACGACGCAGGACATCTTTGTGCCCGCCGGCGGCATTGATACCGACGAGGGGCACAAGAGTTTCGACGACGTGGCTTCGGACTTAGGGAGAGCCGTCGACAAACTGTTGTCCGATGCCGCCGTTGCTACCGCGGTGCTCGGATCGATCCAATCGCCGGACACATTGAAGCGCATCGAGGAAGCGCCGGCGCTGGCCGACGTGGTGTTGGCGTCGCGCAAGTTGGACAACGCCGAGTTTCCGGCCGCTAACGTGCACACGCCACTGTTGATGAAAACCGATGCCGCTAACGAGTCGGTTTACACGCAGGAGCGTTTTGGTCCGATCAGCGTGATCGTCAAGGTTCCCGATGCATTGGCCGCTATCGCCCTGTCCGAGAAAATCGTCAAAGAGCGTGGAGCGCTGACGGTCGGGCTGTACTCGACGAAGCAGGAAGTTATCGATGCGATGACCGAAGCGACATTGCGTGCCGGTGTTGCGTTGTCGATCAACTTGCTTGGCAACGTCTATGTCAATCAGTCGGCTGCGTTTTCCGACTATCACGCGACCGGCGCCAATCCGGCGGCCAACGCCAGCTATACGGACAGTGCGTTCGTGGCGAATCGATTTCGAGTGATTCAGCGCCGCTGGCACGTCTGAGGCAGTCAAGTGCCTTTCTACGAAATTAACGGCCTGGTGCCGGTCGTCGACCCGACAGCGTTCGTGCATCCCACCGCGATCTTGACTGGCGACGTGATCGTCGGCCCTCGTTGCTACGTCGGACCCGCAGCGAGCCTGCGCGGAGACTTCGGCCGCATCGTGCTCGAAGCGGGAAGCAACGTGCAGGACTGCTGTGTGATGCATGGCTTTCCCAGTACTGACACGATCGTTGAGGAAGACGGACATATCGGACACGGCGCCGTGTTACATGGCTGCGTAGTCAAGCGCAACGCGATGGTCGGCATGAACGCGGTCGTGATGGACGAAGCGGTGATCGGCGAATCGGCGATCGTGGCCGCATGTGCATTCGTCAAGGCCGGCGACAAGATTCCGCCGCGCTCACTGGCAGTCGGCACGCCGGCGAAAGTGCTCCGCCTGCTGAGCGACGATGAAATCGCCTGGAAAGTGAGCGGCACGAAGAGTTATCAGGATCTGACGGTGCGCAGCCTTCAGACATTGAAGGAGGTTGTTCCGCTGACGACGGTC
>JBDTQZ010000298.1:0-3965 GCA_039931935.1 Burkholderiaceae bacterium
GCGTCTGGGCAGCTTCGATGTCGTGATCAAATCCCCCGGAATCAGCCCCTACCGGCCCGAGGCCATGGACGCCGCGGCGCGCGGCACGCGCTTCATCGGCGGCACCGCCCTTTGGTTTGCCGAGCATCCGCAGGCGCGCACCATCTGCATCACCGGTACCAAAGGTAAGAGCACCACGACCGCCTTGCTGGCGCACCTGTTGCGTTGCGGCGGCCATCGCACTGCGCTTGCGGGCAACATCGGCATGCCGATGCTGGAACTCGTCGATGCCGAAGCCGAGTTTTGGGCGATCGAATTGTCGAGCTATCAGACCGGCGATGTCGCCGACAGCGGCGTGCGGCCCGAAGTCGCAGTCGTTCTCAATCTGTTCCCGGAGCATCTGGACTGGCACGGCAGCGAACGACGCTACTTCGAAGACAAACTCGCCTTGATCGTTCGCGCGAACCCTCGCATCGCCATCCTAAATGCTAACGACCCGATGCTTCATGCATTCGCAGAAACGGGCTCCTGGAGCGGGGATATGCGCTGGTTCGGCCGCCCAGACGGATGGCATCTGCGGGGCGATGATGTATATCGAGGCGAAAGCTTGGTCATGAACGGCGCGTCGCTGCCGCTTGCTGGTCGCCACAATCGCGCCAATCTGTGCGCGGCGCTGACTGCGATCGATGCGCTAGGGCTCGACGCCACTGCGCTGGCGAAGAATGCCGCTTCGTTCCAGCCTTTGCCACATCGGTTGCAGGTGCTCGGCACGCGCAACGGAATCACTTGGGTCGACGACTCGATCAGCACCACGCCCCATGCCAGCCTTGCAGCCCTCGAATTGTATCGCGAGCAGCCAGTCGTATTACTGCTCGGCGGCCACGACCGCGGCCTGGACTGGAGCGGATTCGTCGAAACAATGCGCACGAATGCGCCGCGCGCGATCGTCACCATGGGGGAGAACGGGCCGCGAATCCACGCCATGCTGCAGGATTCGGCAAATGCAGCTTGCACGCTCGTCCCGGCGACCGACCTGCCCGATGCCGTCGCCCAGGCACGAGCACTGTCTCCCGATGTCGGCGTCGTAATGTTGTCGCCGGGCGCACCGAGCTTTGGTCCGTATAGTGACTATGGGGAACGCGGACGGCACTTCGCTACCCTCGCCGGATTCGATTCTGAAGCGATCGGCACGATCCAGGGACTTGGCGTTACCTGATTTTCACGGCAGGCAAACGCGTTGCGCTCCACCTTGGCGATAATCAAGTTCCGGAGCGCGCCATGGTCAACCGTCTATTTTTCTTGAGCGTACTGGTGTTGCTGTCCACGCCGGCACTGGCAACGATGCAGAACAAGCCGATCGAGTGGACCGTCGGCGACCAACGCTTCAGCGGAAATCTCGTTTACGACGACGCCAATGCGATCAAACGCCCTGGCCTGGTCATGGTTCCAGATTGGTACGGCGTCACCGACAGTGCGCTTGCGAAAGCCGAACACATCGCTGGCAACGATTACGTGGTGCTGCTGACCGATGTTTACGGCAAGGACGTGCGGCCAAAAACGGACGAGCAAGCGCTGGCTCAGGTCAAGAAGCTGTATGGCAGACGCGACGATTTGCGTGCCCGCGTCAACAAGGCGGTGAGCGTGCTCAAGGCACAGGCGGGCAAAGCGCCGCTGGATGCGTCAAAGCTGGGTGCGCTCGGATACTGCTTCGGCGGCGCCACAGTGCTCGAGCTCGCACGCAGTGGCGCGGACATCGCCGGCGTGGTCACTTTCCACGGCGGCCTGGATACCTCGATGCCCGCCGCTAAAGGCACATTCAAGGCCAGCGTGCTCGTGCTCAACGGTGCCGACGACAAAGGCACGGCCGGGGACATCGCCGGATTCGAAAAGGAGATGAACGACGCAGGCGCCGACTGGACCCTGGTCAACTTCAGCGGCGCGGTGCACTGTTTCGCGTTGCCCGACGCCCATAAACCGCCGGGGTGCGTCTACAACGAGCGCGCTACCCGCCGCGGCGAACAGTTGATGCACGACTTCTTTGCGGAGCGTTTCGCTGCGAAAGCTGGAACTGCATCGCGCTCTTGATATTGATGAGGCGCGTCTGCCTCAGCAAACCGGTCCAACGAGTCTGACAGGGGCGACAGCAACCTGAGCGATGTGTCGGCCGTTCAATGCGATGCTGGACGCCACCTTCGTTGCCACCAACAGCAATATCGCGACAAGTGTCAAGCTGCATCCGGAAATCAGCAAACACTACCCAACCGGATCCCGGTCAAATGGAATTCGTGATACTCGACACGTTCCTGAATGTGAAGCAATGAGAAGCTGACCGGAAATGTCCATGGGGATGGGCTAGACGGCCAACAGGAACAGCATCCGTCCGTTGGCGGATCGGCGTTATCAGCCTGGCAGAAATGGTGAAATTGATTCTGCAGCGGGATTTCGCTGACCAGGGGGGTACATGAGCGCAGCAGGAAACAGAGCCTTCGTTTGGATACTCCTTGTGATGTCCTGGCTTGCCTTGGGATCGATGGTGGCATGTTCGGGTTCTTCAGGCTCATCGGCATTGGCAGGAGGTGAGGCATCGGCCCAGATACCGCCGCCATCGGTGCCGCCGCCGCCGCCATCGACACAACCGCCATCGGTTCCTCCGCCACCATCCTCATCACCGGAGGGGTGGGTTCCTCCGATCGGGATTCCGGCTCCGGAGTTCGGGATCAACGAATCCCATTTCATGTATCAACTGGAAGCTAGTGAAACCTGCGCCAGCAAGCCTGACAAATGCTTTGACTTTGGAAACGGCCCAGAACCATACAAGGACGCTGGCGCTGGTCCTTACACGCACTACGTGGACAACACATCGCCCGCAGCGACCAATACTGACAATCCGTACGGCACTGCCGAAAAACCGCGAGCGTCGAACCCGACGCTTTCGACCTTGCCAGCTGGCTCGGTGGTTGAGGTGCATGGTGGACCATACGTCCACATCGCGGCGATCTACATCTCCACCAACAATGCCACTCAAGATCGTCCAATATTCTATCGGGGCGCGACTTATGACAGCAGACCGACGATCGAAGACACCACATTCATGGTGCGCGGGCACTACATCATCGTCGAGAACTTTCACTTCAAGGATACGTCAGTCGACATCCGGCCCTGGACGACTTCCGAATTGGTGCATCACAACGCCATGCGACATACGGAAACCACTGGCGAAAAAACCGCCGGCCATACCAGTAGTTACGTCGACGGAAACCCGACAAACGATGTGGTCTTCTACGGCAATTTCGTCCACCTGAGTACGGTGGACCGGATGAAGGAAAATCCGGATACCTTTGAGGAAGACAACGAGGGCTTCGTTGCCGGCCAGAATTCGTCGAATGTCTGGATCGTGGACAACGACCTTTCCGGCATGGGTGGCGATGCGGCAGGAGGCGGGCACGCCGCCAACTACACAGCTTACAACTACTACATCGGCCGTAACATCATGCATAACACGGGGGAAAACGCGGTCGATCTCAAGGAACTCGAAAATGTCGTGGTATCCCAGAACATCATGTATGACTTTACGGGTCCTTCCTCAGGCTCTGATGGCACGGCAGTAGTTATTCATTATGGGCCTGTGAATTCCCCGATAAACGCCTGGCTGATCTTCAACGACATTTCGGATTCGGCAGCAAAGGGTATCCAGGTGGGGGGAGACAATACCCACGAGGTCTACCTGATCGGAAACGTAGTACACGATATCCACAGTGGCACCGGGACGGGACAAGGATTTGATACTTGGGGAAGCAAGAAGATTGACTTGGTTGGAAATACATTTTACGACGTCGATAATGCAATCAAGGCCAGCGGTACGTCATCAAGTGGAGGATTGCTGGTCTTCGAGAACAATATTGTGTCGAACGTCGCGGCCTCGGGCAAGGTGCTGAGCCTGGACGATTCCACATATTCAGCAGTCGCCATCGTTAAACACAACTTAT
>JBDTQZ010000299.1:0-3951 GCA_039931935.1 Burkholderiaceae bacterium
CCCCGAACGTCATTTGATCGGCATTGCGCAGGATCGGCACGACCAAGCCGCGCGGCGACCCGACCGCGATGCCGATGTCGAAATAGCCGTGATAGACGATCTCGGTGCCATCGACCGACGCGTTCACCACCGGATAGCGCTTTAACGCGGCGACCGCCGCCTTGACGAAGAACGACATGAAGCCGAGCTTGACGCCGTGTTCCTTCTCGAACTTCTCCTTGTAACGGGTGCGCAGCTCCATCAGCGGCTGCATGTTGACTTCGTTGAACGTCGTCAGAATCGCAGCCGTCGATTGCGATTGCACCAGGCGCTCCGCGACGCGCTGACGAAGCCGCGACATCGGCACGCGCTGCTCCGGACGATTGACGAACTCTGATGTATCGAGCGGTGCTTTCACATCGGGTAATGCGGGACGCGCAGCAGGTGCTGGCACGACAGGTACCGCGGCTGGTTTTGCTTTCGCTTCCACCGCACCGATCACGTCGCCCTTTGTGATGCGACCATCTTTGCCGGTGCCGGCTATCTGCGAAGCAGAGATCGCTGCGTCGGCCATCATCTTCGCGGCCGCCGGCATTGCGACGGCGCCCTTCGTGCCAGCGGCAGTAGCGGGCGTAGGTGCTGGCGCTGCGGCCGCGGCCGCGGCGATCTGCTTCGCCGGCGCAGCCGCGGCCTTCCCGTCGGTATCCAGTCGCGCGATCACCTCACCCGCCAGCACGGTGCTGCCGTCGGGCTTGACGATCTCGGCCATCACGCCGGCTGCCGGCGCAGGGACCTCGAGCACGACCTTGTCGGTTTCGACTTCGATCAGCGTCTCGTCGATCGCCACCGCTTCGCCCGCCTTCTTCTTCCACTGCAGCAACGTCGCTTCGGCGACCGACTCAGACAGCTGCGGCACTTTGACTTCGATGATCGACATTTCTATTCCAATTATTTGTTCAACAACAAGCCCTTGAGCTTGCCGAACGCCTGTTCGATCAGCGCCTTCTGCTGCTCGCTGTGCTTGGCGTAATAACCGACCGCCGGCGAAGCCGACGCACCGCGCCCCGCGTAGGCAAGCTTCTGTCCGTCGGTCATGTTTTCAAGGACATGGTGCTGCACATAGAACCACGGCCCCTGGTTAGCGGGCTCATCCTGGCACCAGACGACCTCGTCCAGCGCCGGATAGCGCTTGAATTCGGCGGCGAGCGTTTTGTGTGGGAACGGATAGAGTTGTTCGATGCGGAAAATCGCAACGTCGTTTTCTCCGCGCTCGCGTCGCGCGTTGACCAGGTCGTAGTAGACCTTGCCGGAACAGCCGATCACGCGCTTGACCCTCTTCGCGTCGATGGCGGGATCGAGTTCACCAATCACGGTCCGGAACTCGCCTTTTGCAAGCTCCGACAGGTCGGACGTCGCATCCTTTGCGCGGAGCAAGGATTTTGGCGTCATGATCACAAGCGGCTTGCGAAACAGCCGAATCATCTGCCGGCGCAGCAGATGAAAGATCTGTGCTGCGGACGTGGGCTGCACCACTTGCATGTTGTTGTCCGCCGCCAGCTGCAAAAAGCGCTCGAGCCGCGCCGACGAGTGCTCAGGGCCCTGACCTTCGTAGCCGTGCGGCAACATCAGCGTCAGGCCCGACTGGCGGCCCCACTTCACCTCACCGGAGGAAATGAACTGATCGACGACAACCTGCGCGCCGTTGACGAAGTCGCCGAACTGCGCCTCCCATATCACCAGCGCGTTCGGCTCGGCGGTCGAATAGCCATACTCAAAGGCGAGCACCGCTTCTTCCGAAAGAACGGAGTCGATGATCGTGAATGGAGCCTGCCCATCGGACACGTTTGCGAGCGGCGTATAGCTGCCTTCGTCGAATTTTTCGCGGTTCTGATCATGCAGCACCGCGTGTCGATGCGAGAACGTGCCGCGCGCAGTGTCCTGACCCGTGATACGCACCGCGTAACCGCTCGACAGCAGCGTTGCATATGCCAGATGCTCGGCCATTCCCCAGTCGAGCGGAAGCTTGCCTTCGGCCATCGCGCGCCGATCTGCAAGAACCTTTTCCACCAACGGGTGCAGCTTGAAATTCGACGGGATCGTCGTGATGCGTTCACCTAGCCGCTTCAGTTCTGCCAGTGGCACAGCTGTATCGGCGTTGTCGGTCCACTTGCGATTCAGAAACAGGGACCAGTCGACCGCAAACTTGCTCTTGTAGTTGGTCAGCACCGGGTCGGATGTACTGCGGCCTTCGTCCATCGCCGCACGAAAATCCTTCAGCATCTCGTCGGCCTGCTCCGAGGTGATCGTGCTCTGCGTAATCAGCTTGTCCGCATAGAACTTGCGCGTGCCCGGGTGCTGCGCAATTTTCTTGTACATCAGCGGCTGCGTCACCGCGGGTGTGTCCTGCTCGTTATGACCGAGCCTCCGGAAGCACACGATATCGATCACGACGTCGGAATTGAATTCCTGCCTGAAGTCCATCGCCAGCTGCGTCACCAGCACGACCGCTTCGGGATCGTCGCCATTCACATGGAACACCGGCGCTTCGATCATCTTGACCACATCGGTGCAATACAGCGTCGAGCGCGTATCGCGCGGATCTGAGGTCGTGAAGCCGATCTGGTTGTTGATGACGATATGAACCGTGCCGCCGGTGCCGTAGCCGCGCGTCTGCGCGAGGTTCAGCGTTTCCATCACGACGCCCTGGCCGACGAATGCCGCGTCGCCGTGCACCAGCACGGGCAGCACCGTGTCGCCTTCGGCGTCGCCGCGGCGTTCCTGCCGCGCGCGCACCGAACCTTCGACCACCGGATTGACGATTTCCAGATGCGACGGATTAAATGCCAGCGACAGATGCACCGCTCCACCGGGCGTCGAAATGTCGCTGGAGAACCCGTTGTGATACTTGACGTCGCCGCCCGGCAGGTCTGACGCGACCTTGCCTTCGAACTCCGCAAACAAGTCGGCCGGCATCTTGCCCAGAATGTTGACCAGTACGTTAAGCCGGCCGCGATGCGCCATGCCGATGACGATTTCCTGCACGCCGCTGGCGCCGGCGCGTTGCACCAGTTCGTCCATTGACGCGATGAAGCTCTCGCTGCCTTCGAGTGAAAAGCGTTTCTGGCCGACGTACTTGGTATGCAGGTAGCGCTCGAGCCCTTCGGCCGCAGTCAGGCGCCCGAGGATTTCTATCTTCTGTTCGGCACTGAACGACGGCGTCGAGCGAATCTGTTCCAGCCGTTGCTGCACCCAGCGCTTCTGTGCCGGATCGGACACGTACATGTATTCGGCGCCGATCGAGCCGCAATACGTTTCACGGAGCGCCTTGACGATCTCGCGCAGCGTCATCTGTTCCGGGCCGAAATAGGTGTTGCTCGACGAGAACACCGTGTCCATGTCGGCTTTGGTCAAGTCATAGAACGCTGGCTCGAGCTCCGGGATCGGAGGCCGCTCGCGACGCTGCAGCGGATCCAGATTCGCCCACCGGTTGCCCAGAAAACGGTAGGCAGCGATGATCGACTGAACGTGGACTTGCTTGCGGGCGACCGACAAATCGCTTGAAGCGACCTTCGGCGCGAATGCGTTGGCCTTTGCACGCTGTGCAAACGACTCGACGATCGGTGCGTGCGCTACATCGCGCGAGTCCCGCGACCCGTCCGCCGCCGGAACCAGCTGCATTTGATCAAAATAGGCCCGCCATTTGTCAGGAACGGATCCGGGGTTATCGAGGTAACGTTCGTACAACTCCTCGACATAGGGCGCGTTGCCGCCGAACAGGTACGAGTTGGCCTGCAACTGTCTCATCATTCGCTCATCCTCCGAAACGAGTTTCTCGTTCAAAGCGCCCGCACGCTCTCATCTCGATCGACGAGAGCCGCACTGGCAACAGCGCTTCCGGCTTCCGGTCGTCGCTGCCTGTGCTCATTTGCAACATACACGCGCATTGCCTGCGCGGTAAACGAGGATGCTACC
>JBDTQZ010000300.1:0-3945 GCA_039931935.1 Burkholderiaceae bacterium
TTGCAACGTTGCGCTGGTCGACCTGGCGGGGGAGCGTCTCGAACGCGCCGCGAACGAAGTGACGGGCAGCGTTGCCTTCGCCGCCGACCTGACTTCGATCGGCGACATTCCGGCACTCGTCGGCAGCATCGAATCGCGCCTGGGTAGCGTGGCGATTCTCGTCAATAACGCGGGCGTGTTGTCGAGCGCAAAGTCGCAGGCGACCGACGAAGGCGAGTGGCGACGCGTGCTTGCCATCAATCTGGACGCCGCGTTTTTTCTCGCGCGCGCGGTGGTCCCAGCAATGAAGCGCCTTCGCTGGGGACGCATCATCAACACGACTTCGCTCGCTGCAAAAACGGGCGGATTGACGGCCGGCACTGCCTACGCGGTATCGAAGGGAGCGCTCAGTGCTATGACGTTCTCGCTGGCACGCGAGCTCGCGGCCGATGGCGTGACCGTCAACGGTATTGCACCGGCGTACGTGCGCACGCCGATGGTCACCGAGGAGTTGACGGAGGCGCAGCGCCAGGCGCTGCTCGCGATGATCCCGGTCGGCCGCTTTTGCGAGCCGGAAGAGTTCGCGCATGTCGTGCGCTTTCTCGCGTCGCCGCTGGCCGGCTTCATCACCGGTGAGATCGTCGACGTCAACGGCGGTCTGCTGATGGATTGAAAGGATGGCAGCCCCCATCGATTACACAAGCGAGCTTGCTGCGCAGTTTCGACTGGATGGCATGGTCGCGTTCGTGCCCGGCGGATACGGAGGCATCGGTGAAGCGGTTTGTTGGGGACTCGCGCTGGCCGGCGCGATTCCGGTCATTGTCGGACGCAGCGCAGAAAAAGCCGAGACGCTGGCCGCGTCGATCAGTAACGCGGGGCTGCGCGCCGATGCAGTCGCCGCCGATGCGGAAGACGTCGAGTCAATGCGCTCGGCGGTTGATCGCACACACAGTCAGCACGGCCGGCTGGACCTTCTGGTCAATTGCATCGGAATTCAGCGCGAAGAGTTGCTTGCCGATGTCACCGAAGAAAAGTTTGACGAGATCTATCGCGTCAACGTGAAGGCCGCAATGTTTGTCGCGCAGGCATGCGCGCGCCATCAGATGGCCGGCGCGCGCGGCGGCGCACAGGTGCATCTGCTATCGGTGCGCGCGCAACTGGCGATGCGAGGGCGTGGCTATTCGGCCTACTGCGCCACCAAAGGCGCACTCGTGATGCTGATCAAGCAGCACGCGTCCGAGCTTGCACCTCACGGAATTCGAGTCAATGGCGTGGCACCGACGGTCGTGGCGACCAAGATGGGTCAACATTGGCTCGACAACGAGACGACCCGCCTCTACTTGCTCGAGCGCATTCCGATGGGGCGGGTTGCCGAGCCGAAAGACGTCGTCGGACCCGTTCTCTTTCTGTGCGCACCGGCGGCGGGCTTCATGACCGGGCAAGTGCTCTACGTCGACGGCGGCATCACCGCCAGCCAGTAAGCCGCCGTTCCGTCCGCGCGGACCGGCGTTTCGTCCTTCCGATCGCCGACTCGTCATTTACGTCCGCAGTGTGCCGCGCGGAAAGCTAGAGTCACCTCGCTCATTCGAGGAGGCGACCATGCGCAAATCCCTGTTTCTTCTGATGCTGTGCACATCACTGGCTTCAGCAGCAGAAGGTCCGGAGACTCTCACCGGGCGTTCGCAGGCAAAAGCTCGCAAGGTCATCGACTCAGCGGTCGCCGCTATCGGTGGACGCGACGCGTTGCAAGGCATCGAAACGCTGAAGCTGCAATTGCAAGGGGAAACATGGCCGCGCTTGCAGATGCCCACGCCAAGCCCCCCGTTTGAACCGGGTCAGTTTCAGGAGTCCCTCGTCCTTGATTTGAAAGACAATCGACTGTCTCTCGAGCAGCGAGTCAGTGGAGCGGGCTTTGATGGCCACAATACGGTCGTCATCAAAGGCGGTGAAGGCAACGCGTATGACCACCGCGCGCGAACGGTGACTCCGATTCCCGCCGAGCAGACAACGCAGCAGCAGTTCGTCCAGTACTACCGGCGGCTTCCCAATCTGATCCTGCGGCAAGCGCTCGACGGAGCGAATTCGCTGCGCTATCTTGGCGACGATCAATTCAACGGCCGCAAACACAATGTCGTCACGTTCGTGATGCCCGACACGCAGCAAGTCGCACTGTACGTCGACGCCAGCACTGCACTTGTTTCGAAGTACGAGCTCGTATTCACCGATCCGCTACGCGGCCAGAGCGCGTCGGAGATCATCTTTTCCGACTACGCCAGCGCGGGCAAACTGAAAGTGCCGCAAACCTGGACGTGGCGGCTCGCAGGCGACGTGGTGGCGCGCTACAAAGTCAACGCGCAGTTCAATGCCGGCGGCCTCGATAAGGCGTTCGAGATAGCAGACGCGGGATTTAGCAAAGTGTCGGCGCTTCCGCTGACGTTGAAGCCGAGTGTCGAGAAACTTGCAGACGGCGTGTATGTGATTCACAACGTGGCTGGCCAGAATCAGAACACGATGGCGGTCGAGTTCAAGGATTACATTCTTGCGGTCGAAGCGCCCGGTACCAGCGAGGGGCCGATAGCGTCATCAAGCGCATCAAGGAAACGATTCCTGGAAAGCCGATTCGCTACGTCGCCGTCACACATCACCATGGCGACCATATCGGAGGCTTGCGCAGCTTCATCGCCGAAGGCGCAACCGTCATTACGACCCGCGGCAATCGCGACGTCGTTGCGACAATGGCCGCAGCCCCTGAGAACGATCGGCTGTCGAAAAATCCCCGCAAACCCGAGTTCATGTTCGTTGATGGCGGCAGGCGCGTCGTTACCGATGGCGAACAGATTGTCGAGCTGATTGATGTTGGACCCAACCCGCACGCGCGTGAAATGTTAATCGCGTATCTGCCAAAACAACGCGTCTTGTTCCAGGGGGATTTGTTCTTCCTGCCGAATAACGACGCGCCGGTGGGGCCGCCACAACCGACGACAATCAGCTTTGCGCGAAAACTAAAAGAAAAAGCGCTCGTGGTGGACCGCATCGCCAGCGTGCACGGACGTACCGCGACGATGGCCGAATTTTTGAGGGTGTTCGACGCGAACGCCGTTCGAAACTGATCGGACGGCGCACTTGGACCAGCTCGCCGGTGTCAGACCGTTGCCGGCGATGAGACCAGAGCGAGCTTGTGCTCTGAGACTTGCTAGATGAGTCGAAACGATGTGAAGAAGGTGTCGAGCGCGTCGGGAGACATCTCGCCCTTGGCACCTAACGCGACGACCTGAAAGAGTCGATCACCAACTATGAACAAGCGCGCAGTAAGCTGCACTGCGCGGCCCGACTCCTGTCCGCTCGCTTCGACGGCTTCGGTGGCCAGGACCTTGCGCGAGTCTCCCGTTGGAACGGGCAATGCCGCAGCAGATGTCTTGACAATGCTTCCGCCGACGTTGCGAACCAGCGCATCGCGCATGTGCGCGATTGTTCGCTGCCGCGCCTCAGGCTCTGCACTCAATCCGGCAGGTAATTGCGCCGCACCGACTGCGAACAGAGTGGCGCCAATGCCGGTCGAGGTCATCGACATCTGTACCGTCGTGTCCGGTAGCTTGACTTCGCGGGTCACCGTTTGCGGTCGGCCCGGCAGCATTACCGCGAAGCCATCTGGCGAGCGGAACTCGCGCCAGTTGAAAGTGGGATTGCATGCAGTGCTGGCCGCAACGATACTTAGCGCGATGCACCCTGAGACAAACAGGCGTCGCGTCGCCTTAGCGAGGCTTGCCGCTGCGAGCGGGCGCTGCATTCGTACGCGTAACCGGCGCCGCTTTCTTTACCCGGCCGGGACGCTTCTTGCCGTGACTGCCGTTGTAAATCTTGCCGCGCCGACTGCGCAAATCGCCTTTGCCCATTGAGTGTGGCTCCATCGTTACGTGGGATCGATCCAGTATAGAGGCCGCCCTACAATGGCCTTTCTCGCAACCA
>JBDTQZ010000301.1:0-3942 GCA_039931935.1 Burkholderiaceae bacterium
AGCAGGATCCCAAGCAGTTTCTGCGGGGCCCGGACGACGACACCGCGGGCATTGAGCTGTTGATCTCGGTGCGGGCGACCGCCAAGAAGGAAAAGAACTTCGACGATGCCGATCGCGTTCGCAAGGTCTTGCTCGATAGAGGTATCGTGCTCGAAGACGGGCCGGACGGAACGACGTGGCGTCGTCGGTAGCAGCGCCCGCATCTGCTCCCCTGCCGGCGCGCGTTGCGGGTGTGTCGCCCACGTACTGGCTTAGAGCAAGGCGCGCCCTGGCGGCGAAGGACACCACGATGGCCAGCATCATCGCGGCACACCCGCGCGTCAAGCTGCAATCGCGCGGCGACGCGTTTGTCACTCTGGCGCGTGCGATTGTCGGCCAGCAGATTTCTACCAAGGCTGCCGATGCGGTGTGGCGCCGCTTCTGTGCCGCGTGCGGCGAAACATCTCCGAAGGCCATCCTCCGGCGTCGTGCGACGACGTTGCGCCGCTGCGGATTATCCGATCGCAAGGTCGAGTACATCCGAGATCTTGCGGCACATTTCGTCAGCGGCCGCGTCGATCCGTCGCTGTTTGGCGAACGGGGCGACGAAGAAATCATCGCTGAGCTGATCGACATTCGCGGTATCGGGCGCTGGACCGCCGAGATGTTCCTGATCTTCAACCTGCTGCGCCCGAATGTGCTCCCACTCGACGATTTGGGCTTGCTGAAAGCGGTCAGTGTCAATTATCTTGACGGCGAGGCGGTGGTGGGCCGTGAAGGGCGCGCGCGGGTGTTGCAACTAGCCGAAGTCTGGGCGCCGTGGCGCAGCGTGGCGACGTGGTATCTATGGCGTAGTCTTGACCCGATTCCAGTGACGTATTAAGAGAATGCAATAAGAATGGCGAAGACCGCGTTTCTGGATTTTGAACAGCCGATCGCCGAGCTCGAGGCGAAGATCGACGAGCTGCGCTTCGTGCAGGACGATTCCGCGGTCGATATCTCGGAAGAGATCGATCGGCTGCAGCAAAAAAGCCAGGGCCTGCTGAAAGAGATTTACGCGAAGCTTTCGCCGTGGCAGGTATCGCAGCTCGCGCGCCATCCGCAACGTCCGTACACGCTCGACTACGTTAACGACATTTTCACGGACTTTCACGAGCTGCACGGCGATCGCTCATTCTCCGACGACCTGTCGATCGTCGGCGGCATGGCGCGCTTCAATGGGCAGGCGGTAATGGTGCTCGGTCACCAAAAAGGTCGCGACACGAAAGAGCGTGCGCTGCGCAACTTCGGCATGAGCAAGCCCGAGGGCTACCGCAAGGCACTGCGCCTGATGAAGCTTGCCGAGAAGTTTGGCTTGCCGCTGTTTACGTTCGTCGATACGCCCGGTGCCTACCCCGGCATCGATGCCGAAGAGCGCGGTCAGTCCGAAGCGATTGGCCACAACCTGTACGAGATGTCTCAGCTGAAGGTGCCCGTGATCGCGACGATCATCGGCGAGGGCGGATCGGGCGGAGCGCTGGCGATCGCCGTTGGGGACACGGTGTTGATGTTGCAGTACGCGACCTACTCGGTGATCTCGCCCGAAGGGTGCGCGTCGATCCTGTGGAAAAGCGCAGACAAAGCGCCCGATGCGGCCGAAGCGCTCGGTCTGACCGCGCACCGACTAAAAGCCCTTGGCGTGATCGACAAGATCATCGCCGAGCCCCTTGGCGGGGCGCATCGCGACCCGACGCAGATGGCGGTGATGCTGAAGCGCGCGCTGGCGGACAGTCTGCGGCAGTTTCAGGGGATGAAGACCAAAGACCTGCTGGCGGCACGCCACGCGCGGCTGTTGGCATATGGCAAGTTCAAGAGCACGGTCGAAGAAAGCTGATCCGCTCGAGCAGCAGCTGCTCGATATCGTGCGCGTCGCGGTAGCGCGTGCAGCCTCACTGTCGCAAGACGCTGCTGCAAAGTCTGCCGAGCCGCTGAAGCGGCAACCTCAAGTGCCCCGCGCCGCGAACGCCATCGTCGCACTCGCGTTAAGCGGTGGCCGCGACTCGATGGCATTGCTCGATCTGCTTGCGCGGTTGGCGTCGACGCGCGGCACCGGCATACGGCGCGTGATTGCGATTCACGTTCATCACGGTCTGAGCCGCAATGCGGACGCGTGGCTCGCGCATTGCGAAGCCGAGTGCGCGCGGATGGGCGTGCCACTGATCACTCGTCGTGTCGAAGTCAAGCGGCGTGGCCGCGGAATCGAGGCGGCAGCACGCGATGTGCGTTACGCCGCCCTTGCCGATGCGGCGCGCGAAGCCGGCGCGCGCATCGTCATGACGGCGCATCACCGCGACGATCGGCTCGAAACGTTTTTGTTGCAATGGATGCGTGGTGCGGGGCCCGACGGGCTAGCAGCATTTCCCGCCGCTCGCGCATTTAGTAGCGACCTGCAATTGCTGCGGCCTCTGGTCGACGTTCCACGCACCGACGTCGAGCGCTATGTCGAATTGCGCGCGCTGAGCTACGTTGACGACGACAGCAACGACGACGTAGCGTTGTTGCGCAATGCGCTGCGGCGCGATGTGCTGCCGCGCATCGATGCGCTGCGCCCTGGGTTTCGCGTCGCGGCGGCACGTTCGGTCGACCTGGTCGCTGAGGCGGCTGAAGCGATGCGTTCGGTGGCTGAAAGCGACTACGCCGTGTGCGCCGACGGCGCTCCGGATGGGATGCTGCGGCTTGATCGTCTGGTGGCGTTGCCTGCCGCTCGGCAGACCGGCGTGCTGCGAGCGTGGCTGGCGAGCCAGGGCCTGCAGGCGCCAAGCCGGGCACGCCTGCTCGAAGTGCTCGATCAGGCGCGCAACGCGCGCCGCGATGCCAGACTGCTGGTGCGATTGGGTAGCCACGAAGTCCGCCGCTATCGGGGACTGTTACTGCTGAAGCAAGCCGACGATGCTGGCCGCGACTCTCATGTGTTCAAGTGGAGAGCCGAGGACGAAATAGCACTGCCGAGCTGGGGCGGTGTGCTCAGGTTCAGCGCGGTGGACGGCGCAGGGTTCGACCCCGAGTGGTTGCGCGCCGAGCCGCTGGAAGCGCGGCCCCGCGGTGGCGGCGAGCGCTTCAAGCCGCACTCGGCGCGCCCGTCGAAAACATTGAAGCGTTTGTTTCAGGACGCTGGCATCGCCGAGTTCGAGCGCGGCAGGCTGCCGCTACTTTGGCGCGACGGCGAGCTGATCTTCGTTGCGGGACTTGGGGCCGATGTGCGGTTCACCGATCGCGATGGCGAGCGTATCGCGATCGAATGGGAACCCGACGCTTCGCTGCTCGAGGGTCATTCGTAAGGTGGTTTGACCACGTCCGGTCGGCGCCGCTCCTATAATCGCGCGCCGCAACGGTCACGACTTCCATAAAAACAATCAGCATGGCGCTCATCGTTCACAAATACGGCGGCACGTCGGTCGGCTCGGTCGAGCGCATCGGCAATGTGGCGCATCGCCTCGAGAAGTGGCATCGCGCTGGTCATCGGCTGGTTGTCGTCGTGTCGGCGATGAGCGGCGAGACCGACCGCTTGATTAATCTGGCGAAGCAGGTGCAGCAACTCCCGGATGCGCGCGAACTCGATGTCGTGGCTTCGACCGGCGAGCAGGTCACCGTCGGGTTGCTTGCGATGGCATTGCTCGATCGTGGGCTGAAAGCGAAAAGCTATACCGGTGCACAAGTGCATGTGCTCACCGACAGCGCCTTCAATAAGGCGCGAATCCTTAATATCGACGAGAAAAAGATTCGAGAGGACCTCGATAGCGGAACGATCGTCGTCGTCGCCGGCTTTCAGGGGGTCGACGAACGCGGCAACATCACCACGCTGGGTCGAGGCGGCACGGATACGTCGGCCGTCGCGCTTGCTGCCGCACTGAAAGCCGACGAATGCCTGATCTACACCGACGTCGACGGGGTTTACACGACCGACCCGCGCATCGTTCCCGAGGC
>JBDTQZ010000302.1:0-3930 GCA_039931935.1 Burkholderiaceae bacterium
GCCACGTCGTTCATCATTGTGTCGCCGATCCGCGCGACGACAAGACAGTGCTCGCCGCGGCTCGCACGGGCCACCTCGGACCGACCATCTTCCGTTCCGCCGATCGCGGCCGAACCTGGCACGAGGCGAAACGTCCGCCGGCCTTTCGGGAAGGCAGCGGACGCGTGGTCGACCATACTTTCTGGCTTGCGCCGGGACACGCGTCCGAGTCCCGGACCTGGTACGCTGGTACCTCACCGCAGGGATTATTTCGCTCCGAGGATGGCGGCGCGACGTGGGACGGCGTCGATGGCTTCAACGAGCACCCCATGCGCAAGACGTGGTGCGGCGACGACCAGGACGGAACGCCCGACGGCCCGAAACTGCACTCGATTCTAATCGACCCGCGTGATCCCAATCACGTGTACATCGGCATGTCGAGCGGAGGCGTGTTCGAATCGGCCAACGGCGGCGCCGCTTGGCGGCCGCTGAACGCCGGAGTCAAGGCGGATTTTCTGCCGGAGCCGACGCCGGAATTCGGTCACGATCCGCATTGCGTACGGTTGCATCCTGTCTTGCCGGACCGGCTCTACCAGCAGAATCATTGCGGCATCTATAGGCTCGACCGGCCCGCGGAGCGTTGGCAGGACATCGGCACGAGCATGCCCAAGAGTGTCGGCGCGATCGGGTTTCCTATGGTCGTTCATCCACGCGATCCGGACACGGTGTGGGTGTTTCCGATGGATGGCACCAAGGTCTGGCCGCGAACGTCGCCGGCAGGCAAGCCGGCCGTTTATCGCTCGGTCAACGGCGGCAGATCCTGGCAGCGTCAAGGGACAGGCTTGCCCAAAACGCAGGCGTGGCTGACCGTCAAGCGGCAGGCGATGACAGCCGATCACGGAACTCCCGTTGGCGTTTACTTCGGCACCAGCAGCGGAGAGATTTGGGGGAGCCGCGATGAAGGACGTACGTGGAAATGTCTCGCCGCGCACCTGCCGCACGTTTACGCCGTCGAGGTGGCCTGAACGTGGGCGCGCGGCGACCAAGGGCGGCGAAGGCGCGGTGCTGATCGCCCATGCGCGTTCTCATTCCCGGACCGCTGCGAGATTACACCGCGAACGCCGCGGCGGTCAGCGCCGACGGGTCGACTCTCGGCAGTCTGCTCGCGGACCTCGATCGACGGTTTCCGGGGTTGCGCTTTCGGATCATCGATGAGCAAGGGCGCATTCGCCGACACATAAAATTCTTCGTCGACGGTGTGCAGGCAAACGACTTGAATCCGACATTGGACCGCGCGACTGAAGTGATGATCGTATGCGCACTTTCCGGAGGGTAAACGCGCGCGTTGAGATACCACGAGCACCCCGTATGTGCGTCGCAGCATTCGTTGACGCGCCGCCGCACAAAACCCTATAATCCAAAAGTTTGCTTGAGCCTGCGGTGCCCGATTCCGTCTCCCGCCGTTCGCCATTTCGTTACCCTTTGCGACGCGTCGCGGGCTGGCAGCTCATCGCCACGGGAATCATCGCCGCGGCGGGAAGTCTCGGCTGGGGATGGGATGGCGCGCTTTCCGGCCTGCTCGGGGGGATCACCAACGTGGCCGCGGGCGCTGCCTACGCCGTGGTGGTGGGGCTCGCAAACCCGGCCTCCGCGGGAGGGACGCTGGTAACTGCGTTCCGGGCCGAGGCAATCAAGATCGTGTTGATCGTTTTTCAGCTCTGGCTGGTTCTCACGATGTATGCGGATGTGGTCCATGCGGTTTTCTTTGCCGCGTTCGTCGTCACGGTGCTGGTGACACAGGCGGCGATTCTGATCCGTGACTGACCGGTCGGTGCTGCAAACAGCAAGCTGCGACTTGGGAATGTGCAACTAGGAACGTGCAAATAGAAGACTGCAAATGGCCGAAGAACACGCACCCGACCCGACGTCGTACATCCAGCATCACCTGACGTTTCTCGCGCAGCCGGTCCGGGAATCGGGCGGTTTCTGGACCCTTCATTACGACACCATCATCACCTCGCTGATTCTGGGTGTCGTCGTCTTCGGCTTTCTCTGGCTGATAACACGCAAGGCAAGCTCGGGCGTCCCGTCGAAAACCCAGGCCTTCGTCGAGCTTTCGATACAGTTCGTCAACGACCAGGTGAAGAGCCTCTTTCACCACGATTACCGAGTTGTCGCGCCCATCGCCCTGACCGTTTTCGTGTGGGTGCTGTTCATGAATGCGATGGACTTCCTGCCCGTCGACATCATGGCGTGGATCTATGAGCACGTCTTTCACCAGCACGAGTGGCGCGGCGTGCCGACGGCGGACGTCAACACCACCTTCGCACTGGCGCTCTCCGTATTCGGCCTGATGATCTTCTACAGCATCAAGAAAAAAGGCCTCTTCGGCTGGATCAAGGAGCTGATCAGCACGCCCTTCGGCATCAAGCCGCTATGGGCGTCGCCGCTGCTTGTCGCTTTCAATCTGCTGTTCAATGTCATCGAGTACGTATCCAAACCGCTGTCGCATTCGTTGCGGCTGTACGGCAACATGTACGCCGGCGAGATCATCTTCCTTTTGATCGGACTTTGGGCCGCGACCGGCGTGGCAGGCGTCGTCGTGGGCGGCATTCTGCACCTGGGCTGGTCGATTTTTCACATCCTGATCGTCGTGCTGCAGGCTTATATCTTCATGATGCTGACGGTCGTATACATCGCCATGGCACACGAACATCACTGATTCGCTGACATACCTTACTCAATCGATCCAATCTCCGTTCAGAAAGGGAAGCAAAATGGACAAGCTGCAACTGGTCGCGCAGATTCAGGCATACACGGGTATCGGCATCGGACTCATGATCGGCCTGGGCGCTCTCGGCGCGTGTGTCGGTGTCGGCATCATGTGCTCGCGTTTCCTCGAAGGCGCCGCGCGCCAGCCGGAAATGATTCCCGCCTTGCAGGCAAAAGTGTTCCTGCTGCTTGGCCTGATCGACGCGTCGTTCATCATCGGACTGGGCATCGCGATGCTCTTCGCGTTCGGCAATCCGCTTATTCCGGCGGGCTTGAAGTAATCCGGCGCGAAACCGGCTCCGCGATAAAGGACCAAGGGGGGACCAGTCATGAACATCAACCTGACATTGTTGATGCAGGCGGTCGCGTTTTTCGCGTTCATCCTGTTCACGGCGAAATTCATCTGGCCGCCGCTGATGCGGGCGATCGAGACACGGCAAAAGCAGATCGCCGACGGGCTGGCCGCCGGCGAAGAGGGCCGTCACAGCCTGATCAATGCCGAAAAGCGCATCACCGAGATGATGGTCGATGCCAAGACCCGCGCGTCGGACATCGTCGCGCAGGGCGAAAAGCTGAAAAGCGAAGCGGTCGACCAGGCGCGAACCGACGCGAAGAGCGAGGCCGATCGTATCCTCGCCGCGGCCAAGGCGGAGATAGAACAGGAAGTGCATCGCGCAAAGGAGTCGCTGCGGGCGCAAGTGTCAGAGCTTGCCGTGGCCGGTGCCGAGCAAATTCTGAAGCGCGAAGTCGACGCCAAGGTGCACGCCGACCTCTTGTCCGCGCTGCAAAAACAGCTTTAGCCATACGCCATGTCAGAGCAGGTCACCATCGCCCGCCCCTATGCCGAAGCAGCGTTTTCGCTCGCCCGCGAGCAGAACGCGCTGCCTCGCTGGGCCGAGATGCTGAAGCTCGCGAGCAACATTGCGAGCGATCCCAAGGTGCGCGCCGCGCTCGACAATCCCAAGCTCGACAACGCGGCGAAGGAATCGCTGCTGCTCTCCCTTTGTGGCGACACTCTGAGCGCGGAAGGAAAGAGCTTCATTCGCGTGCTGCTGGAATCCGATCGCATCGCCGTATTGCCGGACATCCGACGCTTGTTCGACACGCTCAAGGACAGCGCTGACGGCGTGGCGCGGGCGCACATCGTCAGCGCGTTTCCGGTCGACGATGCGCAGCTCG
>JBDTQZ010000303.1:0-3921 GCA_039931935.1 Burkholderiaceae bacterium
TTCGCCGATCGTCGCCCGGCAATCAATCAGCACGCGGCGGATCTCGCCTGACCGCAAACGCAGTTGTGCGTAGCTGCCCTCGCGTGCCAGTAACTGAACCGACGTACCAGCGGCGCGCGCCATCTGCGCACCTTTGCCGGGCTGCATTTCGACACAATGAATCGTCGTGCCGACCGGAATATTGCGTAATGGCAACGTGTTGCCGGCGCGAATCGGCGCTTCGTTGCCACTCATCAACTGCACGCCGACCGCTACCCCTTTGGGCGCAATGATGTAACGACGCTCGCCGTCTGCGTAAACCAGCAATGCGATATGCGCGGAGCGGTTCGGGTCGTATTCAAGTCGTTCGACCTTCGCACCGATGCCTTCCTTGTCGCGCTTGAAATCGATCAGGCGATACGTCTGCTTGTGGCCACCGCCCCTATGCCGAATCGTGATACGACCCGAGTTGTTCCGGCCGGATCCGCGGATCTTCGACTCGGTCAAGGATGCCAGCGGCTTGCCCTTGTGTAGGTGCGCGCTGACAACCTTGACGACTCCGCGTCGACCGGCTGATGTGGGTTTGACCTTTACGAGTGCCATCTATCTGCCTTCACTTACCGATTTCCTGCGCAAAGTCGATTTCCTGCCCTGCCTTCAGCCGCACATACGCCTTGCGCACGTTGCCGCGCCGGCCTTCGAATCGGCCGAAGCGCTTCTGCTTGCCCTTTTGATTCAGGATCGACACACGATCGACCTGCACCTTGAACAGCAGTTCGATCGCGCCCTTGATCTCGGTCTTCGTCGCATCGTGCATCACGCGAAATGCGACCTGGTCGTGCTTCTCGCCGATCATCGTGCTTTTCTCGGACACGACGGGTCCGAGGAGCACCGCATACAGTCGATCGTTTCTGCCGTTTGGCATCGAGCTGGTTTGCTTTGTGGCACTCATCCCCACATCTCCTCGAGCTTGGAGATCGCTGGCTTCGTCACGATCACTTTCTTGTAGTGAATCAGCGACAGCGGATCCGCATAGCGCGGCTCCACGATCAACACATGTTTGAGGTTGCGCGATGCAAGATACAAATTCTCATCGACGTCGTCGGTAATGATCAGCACCGACTGCAGCCCCATCGCTTTGAGCCGGTCGGCGAGCTGCTTTGTCTTTGGTGAATCGACTGCCAGAGAATCGACAACCGCAATGCGATCGTCGCGCGCCAGCTGCGACAAGATGGATGCCATACCGGCGCGGTACATCTTCTTGTTCACCTTGTGCGAAAAATTCTCGTCAGGCGAATTCGGAAAAGCGCGACCGCCGCCACGCCAGATGGGGCTCGAGCTCATTCCCGCGCGCGCGCGGCCGGTGCCCTTTTGGCGCCACGGCTTGCGCGTCGAGTGCTTGACCGTCGTTCTGTCCTTTTGTGCGCACGTACCCTGGCGCGCGTTGGCCTGATACGCAACAACGAGCTGGTGCACCAGCGCTTCGTTGTACTCGCGACCGAAAACAGTTTCGGGTGCCGACGTCGTTCCCGCGTCTTGACCTTGGGCATTGAGCATTTTCAGTTCCATATGCTCTCCTTATTTGCCTGCAGCTTTGGTCACGGGAACGGGCTTGGCCTTAGCCGCCGGCCGTACAACAACATCGCCGCCTGCGGCTCCCGGCACTGCACCACGAATCAGCAACAGTTGCCGCTCGATGTCGATTCGCGCGACGACAAGGTTTTGCGTCGTGCGCTGCTTGTCCCCCAAATGGCCCGCCATGCGCTTGCCCGGCATCACGCGGCCTGGATCCTGGCGCATACCGATTGAACCCGGCGCGTTGGTAGACACTGAGTTGCCGTGAGTCGCACGATTCGACGAGAAGTGGTGGCGCTTAATCGCTCCGGCGAATCCCTTGCCGATCGTTACACCGGTGACATCGACCTTTTGGCCAACCGAAAAAATATCGATACCGACGGTTGCGCCAGCCTGGAATTGTTCGGCTTGCTTTGCACCGAGGCGAAATTCTTTCTGCGTCGAGCCCGCCTGAATACCGGCCTTCGCAAAATGGCCGGCCTGCGGCTTTGTCACGCGCGATGAACGGCGCGCGCCATAAGCGACCTGAATTCCAGAGTAGCCATCGGTTTCAGTAGTACGCACCTGCGCAACCCGGTTATTCGACACGTCAAGGACGGTGACCGGAACAGACTCGCCTTCGTCAGTAAAGATGCGCGTCATGCCAACCTTGCGGCCAAGGAGGCCTAAGGTTTCTCTCATTCTTTTCTCCACCCCGGCTTCGATTGGCCGAGACCTACCTAAAAAGATGCGTCCGGCTGCTCGACGTGGCTAGCGGATCGCGAAAAGCCCGCGAGTTTATCGCAAGCGACTACTCCGATGCAACCCGCTGCACCTTGATCTTGATGTCAACGCCAGCGGGCAAATCGAGCTTCGCGAGCGCGTCGACCGTCTTATCCGTCGGATCGATGATGTCCATCAGCCGCTGATGGGTACGCATTTCCATCTGGTCACGCGACGTCTTATTGACATGCGGCGAGCGCAGGATGTCGAAGCGCTGGATGCGCGTCGGCAACGGCACGGGGCCGCGAACTACGGCGCCGGTACGCTTGGCGGTGTCAACGATCTCGAGCGCCGACTGATCGATCAGCGTGTAGTCGAATGCTTTGAGGCGAATCCGAATTCTTTGGCTTTGCATGGCATCTTTCAAAGAGCGAGGCAGCAGTGCTGCCGAAATGGTTGGTGGATCTACTACTCGATAATTTTGGCGACGACGCCGGCGCCGACGGTTTTGCCGCCTTCTCGGACGGCGAAGCGCAGCCCTTGTTCCATGGCGATCGGGGCGATCAGCGCCACTTCCATCTGGATGTTGTCGCCCGGCATCACCATCTCGGTGCCGGCCGGCAACTGAATCGAGCCGGTCACATCGGTGGTGCGAAAGTAAAACTGCGGCCGATAGCCGTTAAAGAACGGGGTATGTCGTCCGCCCTCTTCTTTGGACAGCACATAGACTTCCGCCGTGAACTTGGTGTGCGGGGTGATCGAGCCGGGCTTGGCCAGCACCTGGCCGCGCTCGACTTCTTCACGCTTGGTGCCGCGCAGCAGCACCCCGACGTTGTCGCCGGCCTGGCCTTGGTCGAGCAGCTTTCTGAACATCTCGACCCCGGTGCAGGTGGTCTTCAGCGTCGGCTTGATGCCGATGATCTCGATCTCGTCGCCGACTTTGACGATGCCGCGCTCGATCCGGCCGGTCACGACGGTGCCGCGCCCGGAGATGGAAAATACGTCTTCGACCGGCATCAGGAAAGCGCCGTCGATGGCGCGTTCCGGGGTCGGGATGTAGCTGTCGAGGGCTTCGGCCAGCTTCATGATGGAGACTTCGCCCAGATCGCCTTTGTCGCCTTCCAAGGCGAGCTTGGCCGAGCCTTTGACGATCGGGGTGTCATCGCCCGGAAAGTCGTATTTGCTGAGCAGTTCTCGGACTTCGATCTCCACCAGTTCGAGCAACTCGGCGTCGTCGACCATGTCGACTTTGTTCAGGTACACGATGATGTAGGGCACGCCGACCTGGCGTGCCAGCAGGATGTGTTCGCGTGTCTGCGGCATCGGGCCGTCGGCGGCCGATACGACCAGGATGGCGCCGTCCATCTGGGCCGCCCCGGTGATCATGTTCTTGATGTAGTCGGCATGCCCGGGGCAGTCGACGTGGGCGTAGTGCCGATTGGCGGTTTCGTACTCGACGTGGGCGGTGTTGATGGTGATGCCGCGTGCTTTTTCTTCCGGGGCCGCGTCAATCTGGTCGTACGCGCGGGCTTCACCGCCGTACTTGCTCGCCAGCACCGAGGTCATGGCCGCCGTCAAGGTGGTCTTGCCATGATCCACGTGTCCGATCGTGCCCACGTTCACGTGCGGCTTGGTCCGTTCAAATTTGCCTTTCGCCATCGCTAA
>JBDTQZ010000304.1:0-3906 GCA_039931935.1 Burkholderiaceae bacterium
TACGCCGCCAACGCGATTTCGCAGGCAACGCTGGTCGATACCAGCTGGGCCGCAATCAAGCTCGGCCTGACGGGCTACATCATCCCGTTCATGTTTGTGTTCGCGCCGGCGCTGCTGTTGATCGGCGATATGGGGACTGTTTCGCTGGCGGTCGTGACGGCGACGATCGGTGTGGTTTGCCTGGCCGGTGGGCTGCACCAGCACTTTTTTCTCGGCACCGCGCGATGGTGGGAGCGCGTGGTGCTGATCGTTGCAGCGCTGGTGCTGATCAAACCCGGCTGGATCAGCGACCTTGCCGGGCTCATCCTGATCGCGCTGACGCTCGCCAGCCAGCGCTGGGTGCACACACGGCCGTTGCGATCCGACCGCCTCTCGGAAATACCGGCGCGCGATGCTGCCGGCAAAGGCGGCAGTCAGGCCTGATTGGCGTCGGGCCCGACAACGCGGCGGTGTTGAAAGCGAAGCGTGATGGCGTCCGAGTACGACGATTGATTCTTCCCGTTCTTGGCTTCCATTGCGGAGCTGTTTGAGTTGCAGGCGGCAGGGTACAGATAGTCGGCCACGTCGCGCGGACGCGTCGTGGAAGTCAAATTTGCACGCGCATGTCGCGGCGCATGTCGAGGCGTTTTACATCAGCGGTTACGCAACGCCGACCTGTCATGCACAAATTCTTGTTCAATCAGAGTATTAGCCTAGGGCCGCGCTTTTGGACCGACTTTTGCTTGAAGGGCCTTCCCGCCTTTGTGAAGGAGCCATCGATGCTTCGTAAGTTTGCAGTAGCGGCGTGCTTATCGCTCGGCACGCTCGCTTATGGCAGCGCAAGCGCGGTCGTGCTCGCGTGTCCGTCGAATATCAGCACGCTGGTCAGCGACAGCGCCGCATGCCAGTACACCCTGGACGCGGCGGACGACGACGTCAGCACAGTCCCATTCACCGTCAACCAGGAAGCCTTTTTCAGTTTCACCGACTGGCAATTCGATTCCCGAATCTTCGACGCACCCACCGGTGCTGGCGGACAAAGCGGTAGCTGGGATATCACATCGATCTTCGACAGCAGCTGGACCGACGTGATGCTGATCTTCAAGGGCGGCGCCGACGTGCAGTTCGATATGAATGGATTGGTTGGTTATCTGCTCGAGGACGGCGTCCTGTCTGGCACGTGGGAGTCTCCGTTCAGAAATCCTCCCTTCACCGATCTCGGGTCCATGCAGACGCAGAACACTTTGCACATCAGCGTGTACTTCCGCGACGACAGGGAAGTCGCGGAGCCGACCCCCCTTGCGCTACTCGCCTTTGGGCTCATCGGCTTGGGCCTCGCTCGACGCCGCCAGCGCACGTGACTTAAATGAAAAAGGGCCCGCCAAAGGCCCTTTTTTAGGCGTGGCTTGTCGCAAGCGCAGCGCGTCAGACACGCGCATGCGAATGCATTGAGAGTTCAAAGTGCCGAGACTTAGCCGCGCCCTTACTTCGCCTTGCGCCTGACCTTCGCTCTAGCCTTCGCCGCACGTTTTGTCTTGGATTTCGCCGCCGCTTTTGGCTTGACACGCCCCGGAAGCTTCTTTGCTCCGGTTTCGCGGTTCCACTCTTCAAACGTCTTGTTCGATATTTTTCCGTTAACCAGGAGCACGGCGAATTTTCTTCTTTGTGCTTGACTCTTGAAAAGCATCTGTGGTCCTGACGCTAACGCGTGCGTGTCAGATTGCGCCAACGGTCGGGTACGGAAATTCACTGAAGGAACAACGATTGCTGCATGGGTCGGACAACCAAACCAAGGATGACCCATGGAAACGACGACCCCCAAGACCGGATATAGCGGAGCAGTGAGCGGCACGACAACAATCGGCGGAACAGGACGTTTGGAAGCGAGCCGTGCTGCCGACAGTGCTCATGGCACCGTGGATCACGTGGCGCAGGGTGCGCACGAGGCCGTCGATCGCATCGCCGACAAGGCGGGCCCGGCCGTTGATCGCATGCGCTCTGCAGGAAGCGACATTCAAACAGACATGTCCACAAAGTTCGGCGATTTGGCCAACGCGGAATGGGTAGAGTCGGCGCGTGAAGAGGTACGCGCACGGCCGTTGGCCGCGGTGGGCGTCGCTCTTGCGGCGGGCTTGTTACTTAGCCGCTTGCTTTAGCAGCCCTGCCGCGTTACGTCAGTGGCATGAGCGCCATGTGCGCGCTTCAGATGAGGGCCCACCGCCAGCTCATATAAACAAAGCCGCCGGGACTTCGAGCAGGCGGCGTACGCGCTGAATGAACGTGACCGTCGACGACGCGATGGTCGACCAGCACGAGCTGCGCAAGCGGGTGGGCGCGGAGTTCAAGCGTGCCGATGCGACCGGCATGACTCCATCGATGCGAATCGCTGTGGCAGACCTCAAGCTCACTGAGGAAGGCACACTCGCTGCTATCTGACTGCGTTCCGCAGATGAGTCGACTCGTGACATGAAATTACGCACCGGCGTGCTGGGATTGGCATCGATCTGCATCGCGTTGGTGCTGAGCGGGTGCGCGTCGATGATGGATGCGCGCGTCGAGCAACGGATCGCAGCCGAGCTGCCGCGCGTCGTAGGGCCTGCGGCGCGTTATGAAGTCAATGTCCAGGGCGCGCGCGACAACGGCGAAATCGCCGACATCCGCCGGCTGCATGTGATCGGCACGCGGGTGGAGCGCGAAAGATCCCCGGTGCTCGATCGGCTCGAAGTGATGATGTCCGACATCGTCTTCGATCGAAAAGACAAGCGCTTGCTGAGTCTCGGCACAGCGGACGCCAACGTGCGCATGCTGCCGTCCGACATCGCGGCGTTTCTGGATGCGCGTCCCGGCCTGGATCACGTCGTCGTCGCGCTGTATCCGCCGTATGAGATCACGATCGAAACGCAGTTCGCGATTGCCGGATTTGCGCTTCCCAGAGTCACCAGCGCAAAAATTCGCGGCCGATTGGTGGTCAATGACGGCAAGCTCGCGATGGAGGTCGTAGACCTGCGAGTGGCCGGGTTTCCAGTGGGCACGATCCCGACGATCGTCGTCGAGAGGCTCATCAATCCGTTGGTGGACTTATCCGCACCGCCGGCGTCGGCGCGGGTAACGTCAGTGCAGGTGATGTCAGATTCTGTCCTGCTGACGGCGTCTGGCTCGCTACCCCCAAGCCAATCAACGACGCGCTCGAGAAACGCGTTTGCGTCGCGTTAAACCAGAGCAATGATCCCATTTGCCTGATGTGTGTTGGCGCACAGACACACACGTTTAGATCTCTACACTGCAAATAAGAAGGCTAAAAAGGCGCTACAGCGCTGTGGGCACTCGTATATCAAGGAGGTTCTAATGCTTTCCGTAACTCGGCAATGGCGAACTATCGTCGCGGTCATCCTAGTTTTGCTGAGCACCTCGGCTGCTGCTCAGTCCAGCGACCTTCAGGCAGTCGCGCGCAATCTTGTTCAGGCGGGAATGGTCAAGACCGGTGACAAGGTGTTGATCACTGGAAGCGTTCGCGACGAAATGCTTTTGGAGCATATCGCCATTGAGACGATGAAGGCTGGGGGCCAGCCTTTGATCTCGTTGGGGAGCGACAAGCTGACGCGCCGTTCCTTTGATGAAGTGCCGACGAGCTACGACACGCTCCCTCCAACCCTTAACCTTGCGCTCATCAATATTTTCGACGTTCAAATCTTGCTAGACGTAGGAGAGGCGGACGACGTTCTAGCCGGCGTTCCGCAAGGACGTCAGGCAGCGCGGGCGAAAGCTAATGAGCCCGCTAACCAGGCTTTCTTTCAGCGCAACGTGCGACTGGTCAATCTCGGCAATGGGCAGTATCCGACGGCCACACTCGCCCGCCGGCTCGGGGTGCCGCAATCGGAACTGGCCTCGACTTTCTGGAAAGGTGCCGGCGTTCCGGCGCAGTCGCTC
>JBDTQZ010000305.1:0-3903 GCA_039931935.1 Burkholderiaceae bacterium
CTCGCCTCGCTCGCGAGCCTGCTCTTCAATGTGCTCGGCTCGGTCGCGATTGGTGTGCTGCTGGTCATTGTTGCGGTCACGATCACGTGGGAAATCAAGGCGATGATCGTCGGCGAATCGGCCGAGCCTCAGTTGCGCAAGGCAATCGAGCAGCACATCAGGACGCAGGCTGAGATCAAGACGATCATGCGGTTGATCACGCTTCAGTGGGGCGATCGCATCCTCGTGTTGGTGCGTGCCGAAATGATGCCAGTACCGAGCGCAGAGGAACTGGTGGCCGCGATCAATCGGGTGGAAAACTCAATTCAGACACGGTTTCCGCAGGCGCAGTGGCTGTTCTTCGAGCCGGACGTGCCCACACAAGCACCTAAGCGCTAGAGCCTATTTGTCCTCCAGGACGTCTGCGCCCTTCGGCGGGGTAAATCGAAACGCATCGGCATCGAGCTTCGGATTGCGTTCGACCTTGCTGAACGTCAGCTGTGTGGTCTGGCCGAAGCCATCCGCGAGGACCATCGCCTGCGGCAAGCCATCGCGAAAGCCAATCTCAATGCGCTCGAATGTCGTGTCCTTCGCGCGCGGCCTTGCAACGATCCATTCGAGGCCATCGCGCGCGCCGGCGTCGCTCACTTCGAACTCCTTCTCAAACTCGTTCGAGCCGAACAGGATCGATGCGGGGCTCGAGGGCAGCGATGCCTGTAGTTTTTTGATCGTGACCTGGTTCAGGTCCTTGTCGAACAACACCAGCCGCTGCCCATCGGCGACGATCACCTGCTCGTACGGTTTCTGATATGTCCAGCGAAATTTGCCGGGGCGCTGAAACACAAATTGCCCACTGGCTGCCGCCGGCGCTTTGACGCCCGGCCGCACTTTGCTAGAGCTGACACGCTGGACGAAGTCTCCGCGCGCACTATGGGTCTGCGTCAGAAAGCTTCGCAACTGATCGAGCGCTGCCGCTTGCGCGTTACTCGCAAGCACAGTCGCGAGAATCAGCACTGCACGTAAAGCATTCAGCATCACGTCCCTAACCTTCCCGCGCCGGCACCAGAATCTCTCGATTACCGTTACTCTGCATCGAGGACACCATGCCAGCGCGCTCCATGTCTTCCAGCAGTCGCGCGGCCCGGTTGTACCCGATGCGCAGGTGCCGCTGCACCAGCGATATCGACGCGCGACGATTCTTCAAAACGATTTCTACCGCCTGGTCGTATAACGGATCGGCCTCGTTTGCGTAGACACCGCCGTTTGAGCTTAGCTCTCCGTTTTCGCCGTTCGATTCGGCAGCTTCGAGTAAACCCTCGACGTACTGCGGCGCCGCGCGCGACTTCAACACGTCGACCACACGATGCACTTCCGCGTCCGCGACGAACGCACCGTGCGCGCGCGTCGGCAAACCCGTGCCAGGAGCGAGATACAGCATGTCGCCTTGACCGAGCAGCGATTCCGAGCCCATCTGGTCAAGAATCGTGCGCGAATCGACACGGCTGGAAACCTGATACGAAATTCGCGCCGGGATATTCGCTTTGATCAGGCCGGTGATGACGTCGACCGACGGGCGCTGCGTCGCAAGGATCAGATGCATACCCGACGCACGCGCTTTCTGCGCGATGCGCGCGATCAGCTCCTCTACCTTCTTGCTGGACACCATCATCAGATCGGCCAGTTCATCGATCACGACGACGATCATCGGCAGCGTGTCGAGCGGTTCCGGCTCAGCAGGCGTCAGCGAAAACGGATTTGCGATGAAGTCCCCCTTCGCGCGCGCGTCGGCAATCTTCTGGTTGTAGCTGGTCAGGCTGCGCACGCCGAGCTTGCTCAAAAGCCGGTAGCGCTTGTCCATCTCAGCAACGCACCACTGCAAAGCAATGCCCGCCTCTCGCATGTCGGTCACGACCGGGGCCAGTAGGTGGGGAATGCCTTCGTACACCGAAAGCTCCAGCATCTTCGGGTCGATCAGGATCATCCGTACCTGCGACGGATCGGCCTTGTAGAGAATCGAAAGAATCATCGCGTTGATGCCGACCGACTTCCCGGAACCTGTCGTTCCGGCCACCAACAAGTGCGGCATGCGTGCCAGATCCACTACGACCGGCTTGCCCGCGATGTCCTTGCCCAGCCCCAAAGTCAGCAGCGAATGACTTTCGTTGTAGATAACCGAGCCGAGAATCTCGGACAGCCTAACGACTTGCCGTCGCAGGTTGGGCAACTCGAGCCCCATCAGATTTTTGCCGGGGATCGTCTCGACGACACGAATCGATACCAGCGACAGCGCACGCGCCAGGTCTTTCGCAAGGTTGACGATCTGGCTGCCCTTGACGCCCACTGCGGGCTCGATCTCGTAGCGCGTGATCACCGGCCCCGGGTAAGCGGCCACGACTACAGCGTCGACATTGAAGTCGCGCAGCTTCTTCTCGATCAGACGCGAGGTGAACTCGAGCGTTTCGGTCGAGATCGCTTCCAGATTGGGTGGCGGCTCATCGAGCAGGTCCAATGGGGGCAAGCGCGCGTCGGTCATCTCCGCGAACAGAGGTACCTGCTTTTCCTTTTGCTTGCGCTCTGACGGCTTGACGTGCGCCGGTGTGCGCTCGATGTGCACCGGCGGCGCCTCGTCGATGCGCTCGCGCTCATCGCTGAGGGCGGCTTCGCGCACTTTGGCCGCAGCCTCGCCAATCGCCCGGTCTTCGGCCTCCTCGCGCTTGTGGCGGGCGCGGCGTAAAAAGCCTTCGAGAAATCCGCCGAACCGCTCAGCGACCGCAAGCCACGAAAAATCCAGGAACAGCGACAGTCCGATCGCTATGGAGACCAACATGATCACTGTGGCGCCGGTAAATCCAACCCCCGCTTGTAAAAGCCGCGCGACCAAGCTGCCGACGACGCCCCCCGGTGAACCCGGCAAAGCAAGCCCAAGCGTATGAAAGCGAAGCGTCTCAAGACTGACTGCGCCGAATAGCAACAGCACGAAGCCGATGCCGTGCGCATAGGCGGGTAGATCGTTGTTCAGTGGATCTCCGCTCGCCACCCGGTGCAGTTTGCGAAATCCGCGCACAACCGTGATCGTGAGGCCGAATACCAGCAGATACGCCGACAGGCCGAACAGCAACAACGTAATGTCGGCCACCCAGGCTCCCAATCGGCCCCCAATGTTGCGTACTCCCGCCGCGCCGGCGGTATGGGTGAACGCGGGATCGTCACTGCTGAAAGTGACGAGCACTGCAAACAACGCGACGGCCGCGACGGCGCCGACGATCCACCCAGCTTCGGACAGCAGGCGTCCAAAGCGGTCGTCACCCTCCGCGCCTGCCGGCGCGGCGCGCGAACGCAGCCACACGCCGTCGGCCGCGCGTTGCGCGCTGGTCCCTGCTTTCGCCCTTGCCGCCATTCGGGCGATTATAGGTTCCGAGGTCGGAAAAATTCGTCGCCGCCATCGGGGTTTGGCACCGCACACTTCGCATTTCATCGGCAAGCGTTGCGGGGCGCGCCCACACCGCGCAAAATCCCGGCTATGAGCCCCCTCGCGGTCCCAACGCAAAGCGCACCGCACGGCGCGTCGCTGACCGTCGTACGCACCGCCTTCACGCGCGTGATGAACCTGAAGTCGATCGCGATCGTGTTTTATTTCTGCCTGCTGTTGATTCTGGGACGGTTTGTGACCGCGTTGCACTACGAGCCGCTCGACCAGTGGGCCTTTGACCTCGTGCGGGCAATGCGGCAGACGATGATCAGCGGTGTTCTATTGCTGCTGGCAATTGCACTGACGGAAGCATTTGCCGCCGCCAAGGGCCTATCGCCGCGGCGTGCGCTCGCCCTCGGTGTGTTTACGTGCGCCATCGCGGCGGCAGTCAGTGTGCCGGCGCGGCTGGTCGTGGCGGGGTTTCCGATCTTCCAGCGACTCGGCGAATATCCAGG
>JBDTQZ010000306.1:0-3883 GCA_039931935.1 Burkholderiaceae bacterium
GTCGTTCGCTGTCGTTCGCTGTCCTTCGAACTAAGGGCTGAGAAAAGCCAGGCGCTTGGCCAGCCGAGAATCGCCCGGGAGCGCGACTTAGTTGCTTGTCAGTCGAACCGCTCAACCGTCATGAACACGCCGAGCGCGCTTAGGTTGCAGCGCGCGCGCAACTGATTCAGGCAGCGAATCGCCTGGTCCGCGGTGACGGAACCGTTCGAGTGCAGCGATGACCACTGCGGTCGTTCGGCCTGTGCAGAAGCGATATAGCGCTGCGACTTACCGTTCAACGGAACTTGTAGCGCCGAGACCGTCACAGTTTCGATCGTTGGCAGCGATGCAAACAATTCGCCCAACAGCCGGACGACGAGGCCAAGTGCGTGCTGATTGTGCAATTTGGTGTGCGAGATGTCTGACATGCGGCGGATCTCGACGCGGTTGCCACTCGCCATCGCGGCTTCGCGGTCGGGAATTGCGTCGAGGCCCGGCACGACGAATTCAAGCTTCGCGTCGCTCTTGCCGTGGAACTCATAGCTAATAATGGTCGGCAACGGCCAAAGTACGTCGTGCAGGCACTTCATCAAATACTCTCGCATGCCGTCCAGGTCGCCGCCTGCCGCCTTTTCTTTTAGCTCGTGGATCGAGCGCTGCGCGGCATCCCAAGCGAGGCGGCGCGCTAACCAAGCTGCGCGCGCATCGAGATAGTCATTCATGTCCTGCGGATCCGCCGCCGCTTTGACGCGCGGATCGGTTGATATCGAAGCCTTGGGCGGCTTGGGTTGCGGCTCGGTAAACGCGCGCGCCGCGACCGGCAGCAACACATGATCGGGAGAAGGCGTCCACCGGTGAGGAAAGGCGAGCGACTCGACGTGCTCATTCAAGTGTGAACATACCGTGAGTGCAGCGTCTCGCTCCATGTCGGCCGCGCCGTCGACTACATTGGAGACTGGATCGATTGCCTGGCTCGAGCGAGTCGGACGCACAATGCGCGCGTAGCCGTGTGCGTCGATGCGCACGCGCGTGTCGCCGGTGCCGAGCGCGAACGACGTGGCCTGGCCGACATGCGTTTCGCCGCTTTCACCCGCGAGCACCACTTGTGAACGCCGGCGATAAATAATGCTCTGTCCATCGGCGCTGGCAAATGACGGCGCCAGCCGATACGGCGGCAGCCATTTGACCTTTTCACCGAACAGATCGGTATGGCTAAAGCGCAACGCCACCGGCGGAGGCGGTGGCTGCGCCTTGCGCAACGGCGTTTGCACGGTTTCGAAGTTCTGGAAATTCAATTCGGGGCCCTGCTCGTTTACTAG
Organism: Burkholderiaceae bacterium; assembly: GCA_039931935.1. GTDB lineage: Bacteria > Pseudomonadota > Gammaproteobacteria > Burkholderiales > Burkholderiaceae_F > JACCZX01. Next base: position 1,299 of record JBDTQZ010000306.1, read on the forward strand.
CGGTCCATGTTGCCGAAGGTTGCCGCGCTGCAACGGCGAAAGTTGGAGGGTGTAAGCGGCGCTGTTCTCGCCGCCGCCCGCGCGCCGCCGTTTGATCGCTGAAAAAATCGGGCAAACTCGCGACATGCGACAAGGTAAGCACTCAGAGACGCTGGCAGTCGGTTGCGGAGCCGGCTTTTCGGGCGATCGGGTCGATGCGCCCGGAGCCGTGGTTCGCACGCTGGTTGAGAGAGACGGGTACTCCGCGATCATTTTCGAGATGCTCGCTGAGCGCACATTGGCGCTGGCGCAGCTCGCGCGTAAAGCTAATCCGGAGCTCCGGCTGACGAAGGAAGCCGGCATCGAGCCCGAATGAAACAGCCACTGATGCTAGTCACCGGTGCCAGCCGCGGCATCGGCGCGGAGATCGCAAAGATGGCCGGCCGTTCGGGCTACAAGGTCGGCGTGAACTTTCATCGCAGCGAAAAACAAGCGCGTGAAGTCGTCGCCGAGATCAAGGACAACGGCAGCGACGCGGTTGCCTTGCAAGCTGATGCCGGCGATTCGGCACAGGTGGCGCAGATGTTCGAGCGCTTCGATGCTGAGTTTGGAGCGCTCGACGTGCTGGTCAACAACGCCGGCGTGCTGAGCAAGTTCAACGTTACTGAAACCGACATGGCACAGCTCGCTGAAGTTTTTTCCGCCAACGTATTCAGCGCGTTCTACTGCTCGCGTGAAGCGGTGCGGCGGATGTCGACCAAGCAGGGTGGACGCGGCGGTGTCATCGTCAACATGTCTTCAGTCGCAGCGCGTACCGGCGGCCTCAGCGGCGGTGCGGCGTACGCCGCGACCAAGGGAGCGATGGATTCGTTCACGCTGGCACTCGCCAAGGAAGTCGGTGCCGAAGGCATCCGCGTCAATGCGATTCGGCCGGGATTGATCGCCACAGAAATCCACAACCTGCACGGCGGCCTCGAGCAGATGGAGCGGCTCGCGAAAGCCGCTGTGCCGCTCGGCCGATCGGGCTCGCCTCTCGAGGTGGCGGAGGCTGCGCTATGGCTGGCGTCGAGTGCGTCGTCGTATGTGCACGGCGCGATCATCGACGTGTCCGGAGGACGCTAGACGCAATCGACGTCGGTTTCTAAATACCGCTCGAAGCCAGATCTCGTGCTTGCTGCGTTGCTTGTTCCGGGGTTAAGAGGTGCAGCGGCGGCACCACGCGCGACCAATCCGGGCGTTGATACTTCACTGCAAGCGCCTGCTTGACTGCGGCAATTACCGGCGCTCGCGTCAGAATCGCGCGTTGCGCAGCCGCAGTGGCCACTGCTCGCTCGCCTTCCACGGTGCCGCGCGATTTCCAGCCCGCCGCGGCGGCGCGCACGGTGACGTTGACGGTGGCAGAAATGCAGCCCACCCAGCCATAGCGGTCGGCGTCATTCAACGTACTTTCGGCGCTTGGGAAGACATCGAAGTCTTCAACACCTGCAGCCATCGCGATCGCGTACGAGGTATCGCCCGAGCTGTCCTTCAAGCCGAGCAATTGCCGCGGATATTTTTTCTTCAATGTCTGCACGAAATCGAGTGAATACGGCACACCCGATAGTTGCGGGAAGTTGTAGAGGTACAGGCGCAGGTCGGCGCCGACGCGATTGACCAACTCGTCGAAATAAGCGAGCAGGCCGACATTGTCGATGGGCTTGTAGTAAAACGGCGGCAGCACCAGTGCGCCTGTGAAGTCGAGATCACGCGCCTCACGCGTCAGCCGAACCGCGTCGTTCAGCGAGGCGGCGCCTGTGCCCACCATGAACTGCGCCATCGGCAGACCCGAGCGCGCCACGGCCTGCATCGCCGCCAACCGCTGCTCTACCGGGAACGACGTCGCTTCACCCGTGGTGCCGAGCAGATTGATGCCGTCGCATCCTTCTGCCAGCAATGCGCGGCAGTGCTGAATCAAGCGCTCTACGTCGATGCTGAAGTCTGCGTTCAGCGGCGTGGCAGCAGCGGCAATCACGCCGCGAAGTCGTGTGGTCATGCTCGGTTGCTCAGGCAAGTGGGACAAGAAAATCGAAGTCGCAGCCTTGGTCAGCTTGCAGCACGCTGCGCATGAAGAGCGCAGCGTAACCACGCGTGAATTTCGGCTCACTGGCAGTGCCACCTTGTGATCGACGCTGGTTAAGCTCGGACTCATGTACCAGCAGCTCGATCCGACGTTTTTCAACATCGAGCTGAATGCGATCGCCGTTGCGCACGAGTGCGAGCGGACCGCCGACCGCGCTTTCGGGCGTGACGTGCAGCACGATCGTGCCGAACGCGGTACCGCTCATGCGCGCGTCCGAAATCCTCACCATGTCCTTGACGCCAGCGCGCGCGAGCTTTTTCGGGATTGGCAGGTAGCCGGCCTCAGGCATTCCAGGCGCGCCTTTGGGGCCGGCATTACGCAGCACGAGCACATCATCGGCAGTGACATCAAGCGCGTCATCATCGATCCGCGCAGCCAAGTCTTCAAGTGAATCGAACACCACCGCGCGACCGGTGTGCTGCATCAGCTCCGGCGATGCGGCCGACTGCTTGATGATCGCGCCGCGCGGCGCGAGATTGCCGCGCAG
>JBDTQZ010000307.1:0-3880 GCA_039931935.1 Burkholderiaceae bacterium
ATTTTTTTTCTTCTAGCATCTCGAGCACGTAACGATCGCCGACTCTCGCACGCACGAATGGAATATCGAGCTCGCGCAGCCGTCGCTCCAACGAATAATTCGTCATCAATGTGCCGACCACACCATCGATCTTTGAGTGCCGCATCCGGTCGCGCACGATGATGTAAAGCAATTCATCGCCGTTATAGATTCGCCCACTAGCATCGGCGATCACGACGCGATCGGCGTCGCCATCGAGCGCGATTCCAAAATCGGCCTTGTTATTGCGCACCGCTTCGGCGAGATGGTTCGCATGCACGGCCCCGACACCGTCGTTGATGTTCATGCCGTTGGGCGATGCGCCGAGCGAGATGACTTCAGCGCCGAGTTCGTGAAACACCGGCGGCGCCACGTGATATGCCGCTCCGTGTGCGCTGTCGACGACAATCCTGAGGCCTTTCAGATCCGCTTCATTCGGAAACGTGCGCTTGCAAAACTCGATGTAGCGTCCGGCGGCGTCGTCCAGGCGCCTGACTTTCCCGAGCAGCTTGGCATCGACGCAGTGCCACGGCTGCTCGAGCTCGGTCTCGATGCGTTCTTCGACGGCGTCCGACAGCTTCGTCCCGCGCGCCGAAAAAAACTTAATGCCGTTGTCCGGAAACGGATTGTGCGAAGCGCTGATGACGATGCCGGCATCGAGCCGCAGAGCGCGTGTCAGATAAGCCACACCGGGAGTTGGCAGAGGACCGCAGAGCACCACATCGACACCGGCGCTCGAAAGACCTGCCTCCAGCGCCGCTTCCAGCATGTAGCCCGAGATACGCGTGTCCTTGCCAATAAGCACGGTGGGACGCTGGTTGCCCGATTGATCTGCCGCGGGCAATAACGCGCGCCCGGTCGCCTGGCCCAGACGCAATACGAACTCTGGCGTAATCGGCGCTTCGCCTACTGTTCCTCGCACGCCGTCAGTGCCGAAGTACTTCCTGGCGCTCATTGCTCTTCGTCCTGCAATGCTTTCAACACGCTCAATGCATCGCGCGTCGCTGCCACGTCGTGCACACGCACAACCCTGGCGCCGCGCTCGGCGGCGAGTACCGCCGCCGCCACCGAAGCTGCGGCCCTGTCGTCCACGGCGCGGCCCGACGCGCGTCCGAGCATCGACTTGCGCGACAGCCCCACCACGATAGGAACTTGCATGCGTCCAAGTTCGGAGAGTTGCGACAGAAGCGTGAAATTATGCGTGTCGGTCTTGCCGAATCCGAACCCCGGATCGATCGCAATGCGCCCCAACTCGATTCCCCGGGCCCGTGCGTACTGCACCCGCTGCGCCAGAAACTGCACGACATCTTTCGTTACGTCGCGATAGTAAGGCGCCAGTTGCATGGTGGCGGGTGCGCCCTGCATGTGCATCAGCACGACGCCGCAGTCATGTTCCGCAACGACCTCGGCCGCGCCAGGCTGCTGCAGCGCTCGTACGTCATTGATAATCGCAGCGCCGGCGGCCAAAGCAGCACGCATCACCTCGGGCTTGCTCGTGTCAACCGATAACGGAATCACCGTACCCGCGAGCGCCTCGAGAAGCGGCACGACACGTCTGACTTCTTCATCCGGCGATACGTCGGCCGCACCCGGGCGCGTCGACTCGCCCCCGATGTCGATAATGTCGGCGCCCTCGTCGATCAACTGTCGCGCACGCGTCAATGCATTGGCGTGGTTGAAGTGCCGCCCGCCATCGGCAAACGAATCTGGAGTTACGTTGACGATGCCCATGACGAACACGCGGTCGAGCACCAGCGCGCGCCCCCGTACCTTCCAAACCGGGTGCTGGATCTCGACTTCGTTCTTGCGCATCGGCCGCATTGTAGAAACGCAATAAAAAAGGCCGGAGGTCCGGCCTTTCTACGCTGCGTCGCTTTACGCCGGCTGCACGACAACTTCAGTTCCGCCGCTGGCGGACTGTCCGCCCGCCGGCGGAACCGACCCGGTCGACTTCGGTGGCCTGGGCGGACGCCCGGCAAGGATGTCGTCGATTTGTTCGGTATCGATCGTTTCCCACTCGAGCAGCGCTTTGACCATCGCTTCGATCTTGTCGCGGTTTTCCTCGATATGCTTGCGCGCGATGGCGTACTGCTCGTCGATGATGCGACGGATCTCAGCGTCGACCTTGCGCATCGTCTCTTCTGACACGTTGGTCGTCTTGGTAATCGATCGCCCCAGGAAAATCTCGCCTTCATTTTCGGCATAGACCATCGGGCCCAGCGCATCGCTCATGCCGTAGCGCGTCACCATGTCGCGCGCCATTTGCGTGGCGCGCTCGAAGTCGTTGCTGGCACCGGTCGTCATTTGATTCATGAAGACTTCTTCAGCGATCCGACCCCCAAACAGCACCGCGATTCGGCTCAGCAGGTATTGCCGGTCGTACGCATAGCGGTCCTGCTCGGGCAACTGCATCGTCACGCCCAGTGCGCGTCCGCGGGGAATGATCGTGACCTTGTGCACGGGATCGCTTTTCGGCATTAGCTTCGCGACCAGCGTGTGGCCTGACTCGTGGTAGGCCGTGTTCAGGCGCTCTTCCTCGGTCATGACCATCGATTTGCGCTCCGCGCCCATCATGATCTTGTCCTTGGCCTTTTCGAAGTCGACCATCTCGACCACGCGGGCGCTGCGCCGCGCGGCGAACAGTGCAGCTTCGTTGACTAGGTTCGCCAAGTCTGCCCCGGAGAACCCGGGCGAGCCGCGTGCAAGCAAATCAGCGCGCACGTCGGCGCCGATCGGCACCTTGCGCATATGGACGTTAAGAATTTGTTCGCGCCCGCGAATATCGGGAAGCGGCACGACGACTTGCCGATCGAAGCGGCCCGGACGCAGCAGCGCCGGATCCAGCACATCGGGACGGTTGGTCGCGGCAATAACGATAACGCCCATGCCGGTTTCAAAGCCGTCCATCTCGACCAGCATTTGATTCAAAGTCTGTTCGCGCTCGTCATTGCCGCCACCCAAGCCTGCCCCACGCTGGCGGCCGACCGCGTCAATCTCGTCAATGAAGATGATGCAGGGCGCGTGCTTCTTCGCCTGCTCGAACATGTCGCGCACCCGCGCCGCGCCGACACCGACGAACATCTCGACGAAATCTGAGCCGGAGATCGAGAAAAATGGAACCTTGGCTTCGCCTGCGATCGCTTTCGCAAGCAGCGTCTTACCGGTACCGGGCGACCCCACCATCAGCACGCCGCGCGGAATCCGGCCACCGAGCTTCTGGAACTTGGACGGATCGCGCAGGAACTCGACCAACTCGTGCACTTCCTCCTTGGCTTCGTCACAGCCGGCGACGTCGGCAAAAGTGATTACGTTGTTGGTTTCGTCGAGCATGCGTGCTCGCGACTTACCGAAGGAAAACGCTCCGCCGCGGCCGCCGCCTTGCATCTGGCGCATGAAGAAGATCCAGACGCCGATCAGCAACAGCATCGGGAACCACGAGACGAAAATGGTCGTCAGCAGCGACTGCTCCTCCTCGGGTTTTCCATAGACCTGGACCCCGGCCTTGCGCAGATCGTCGACCATCCACAAGTCGCCCGGCGAAGTCAGCGTGTAGCGATTGCCTTCGTTGGGTGTGACGTTCAGATTGCGCCCCTGCACGTCGACCCGTTTGATCTGGCCCGCTTTGGCCTGATCCATGAATTGCGTGTAGCTGACGTTTTCGGCGGGTTTCTGGCGGCTTTCGAACTGCTTGAAAACCGTGAACAGGACGAGCGCGATCACCATCCAGATGGCGGCTTTCGCAAACATGTTGTTGTTCAAGGGTGCTCCTCTATGCGCCCGCTACCCGGCGCTGCTACTTCATGGCGTACCCAACGCAGTTGGGTACGTTCAGCAAATTCTAAACCCCACTACCGCAATTGAC
>JBDTQZ010000308.1:0-3876 GCA_039931935.1 Burkholderiaceae bacterium
ACGATGCACAAGAGTCTTTCACCGTATTCCGCCCAGTAACCTGACACCAGTACTTGGCTCTCTTCGCACCGCTTTTCGTCGGCTACAACCGCCGCGCAGCCCTAACTGACGCCGAAGCGTTAGTTCTGCCTACTTCGCCCGTTAGATGCCGTGCATTCCACCGGTTTCTCCGCGCTGTGCGCGACTCCTCGATGTGCTGCAATTCCCGGAGGACTGATCTGGCAGTCTTGAGCTGGAGGAGAATTGTTTTTATGTCCCCGAGAAACTATCTGCGATGCCGGTCGTAGCGGTCATCAATCGCAAGGGGGGTAGTGGCAAGAGCACGCTCGCCACGCACCTTGCCGGCTATTACGCTAACGCGGGTGCTGCGGTGATTCTCGGCGACGTCGATCGCCAGCTATCAACTCAAACTTGGCTACGCCAGCGCAAGACACGGCACCTCGGCGCCAAAGAGATCAGGGGCTGGAGCATCGATCCCAGGAGCTTCGTCCGCCCACCCGCCGGCATCGAACATGTCATCGTCGACACACCGGGCGGTCTACGTGGCTTCGATCTGGCGCGGGTCGTCATGTACGCGGACGCGATCCTGATACCGGTGTGCAACTCGATCTTTGATCGAGAGTCGGCGAGCGAATGCCTGGCCGAACTGCGCACGCTCCCGCGAATTGCAACGGGCCGCTGCAAGTTGGCCGTAGTCGGCATGCGGCTTGACGCGCGCACCAAGTCGGCGGAGATCCTGCAGGCCTGGGCGGCGAGCTTAAGTCTTCCGTTCATTGCCGTGCTGCGCGAATCGCAGGCCTATGTCCGCTGCATCGAGAAGGGACTTTCGGTTTTCGATCTGCCGGCCGCGCAGGTCCAGGCCGACCTCGCGCAGTGGGAGCCGATCCTGCATTGGCTGCACCCGATCATGGAGCCGGCACAGCGGGCCGCCCATGATATGCAGCGAACTTCGCCACGGATGCACGCTGCAACCAGCTCTGCCGTCAATGGCGCCACGACACGGGAGCCGGCGCAGCGCGCGCCTAACCCGCCCACGCAAACTGCGATCGCCTCTACATTGCGCCGTTTGCGCGACGCGTTGCCGATCCCACGATTCCTGCAACGCACGCCGTAGCACCTACCCAGCGCGGCGGCGATTGGCTCGACCATCTCCGCGTAGACCGAGCGCCCAAGCGTCGCGGCCTAGCGCCCTCCTAAGCGATCGACCCGGTCAACTCAAAGTGCGTACGGACTCTGCTGCTCGAGTTCCTGTACTTTGACCGCCAGTTGTTGCGAGTGTGCGGCGAGCTGATCGATGCTTGCAACGAGGTCGGTGCGCTGCTGCGTCAGGCGAACAAGTTCCGTCGCGAGTATCCGGGATGGATGCTGGAACGGCCGAGCGTTTCGCTGATAGCCTTTCCGCGCGACGCAGCCGATAGGCCCGTTCCGCCACCTAGTTGCGGTGGTAAACGCAAACAGTCGCGTTGTCGCCACGGGCTATTGTCTTGTTGAAGTTGCACTTGTTTGCGATGTCTGCATTGCTCGTGACGATTATCATTCGATCCTCGGCAGCGCGTGCTGGCGCAATGAGAGCGTTACCAAACAGGCCTGCGGCGAATCCGGCTGCGAATGTCAATGAAGCAACGACAGCAAGCTTGCTCTTCATAAACGACTCCTATGCCTGCAGTTTCGAAATGTCTAGCGCCCCCAGGCAAGGAACGCCCGACGAATAACACGAGCGGAGACTAGCGCGTACTTGGTGGGTGATTCTCACTGAGCAGGCAGACGACGCGGCGAGAAAGTTCTGTGTAATCTGCTAAGGGTGGTATGACGCTCGGCCGTTCGCCAAGCACAGGTCGTGCGTAATATTGGCACGAAAATGCGACGGCCTAGGTCGTTTCTGGATTCGCCCAATTAGCTGATCGGAGTGGCCGCGCGTTGCAGGTGCTTCACAACGTATGTGCACTGATCGCTCCGCCCCTCACGAATTCTCCTCTCAGAGATCACATCGATGCGTAGTCGCCCCCTAGGTCGCACCGGCCTCTATGTCTCGGAACTCTGCTTGGGCACGATGACCTTCGGTGGCGGCGAAGGTATGTGGGCCCAGATCGGAAATCTGCAGCAGGCCGACGCCGAGCGCCTGGTCGGGCAATCGATCGATGCCGGCATCAACTTCATCGACACCGCAGACGTTTATTCGAGCGGGCTCTCCGAGCAGATCACCGGGCAGGCGCTGAAGAACCTGAAGGTGCCGCGCGAGAACGTGATCGTCGCCACCAAGGTGTTCGGCCAGACCGGGCCCGGGCCGAACGCGCGCGGCGCCTCGCGTGCCCACATCCTCGACGGCGTGCAGGCGAGCCTCAAGCGTCTGCAGCTCGATCACATCGATCTGTACCAGATTCATGGATTCGATCCGGCCACGCCGATCGAAGAGACGGTGCGCGCACTCGACCAGCTGGTGCGGCACGGCCACGTTCGCTATGTCGGCGTCTCCAACTGGGCCGCGTGGCAAATCGTCAAGGCCGTCGGCATCGCCGAACGTCTCGGCCTGGCGCGCCAGGAGTCGCTGCAGGCCTACTACACGATTGCCGGGCGCGACCTCGAACGCGAGCTGATTCCGATGTTGCGCAGCGAAGGCATCGGCTTGATGGTGTGGAGTCCACTTGCGGGCGGGTTGCTCAGCGGCACGTTCGGGCGCGAGCAAAAAGGCGAGGAGGGCAACCGGCGTACGACCTTCGACTTTCCGCCGGTCGACCGTGCGCGCGCCTACGCGTGCATCGAGGCGATGCGACCGATCGCGCAAGCGCATGGCATGTCGGTGGCGCAGATCGCCATCGCATGGCTGCTGGCGCAGCCGCAGGTCACCAGCGTGATCATCGGTGCGAAGCGGCCCGAGCAGCTGGCAGACAACATCGCCGCCACGAAAGTCACGCTGAGTGCTGATGAATTGAAGCAGCTCGATGAAGTGAGCCGCCTGCCTTCCGAATATCCAGGATGGATGCTGGAACGGGCTCGGCGAATACCGGCGCACGCAGATTAGCGAGAGTCAGATCGCGCGCGGCGCGCCGGGGTAATTGCCTGTCACCCCGTCGCGGTCATCAGAATCCAACCTTCAACGCAGATCGAATCGATCCAGGTCCATCATCTTGGCCCACGCGGCGACGAAGTCTTTCGCGAACTTCTCTTTCGCATCGGCGCTTGCATACACCTCGGCGATCGCCCGCAGTTGCGAGTTCGAGCCGAAGACGAGGTCGACACGGGTGCCGGTCCATCGGACCTGGCCGGTTTTACGATCCTTGCCCTCGAACACACCATCGTCGCCGGACTTCGCCTTCCATTCGGTGTTCATGTCGAGCAGATTGATGAAGAAGTCGTTGCTGAGCGTGCCGGGCTTGGCGGTGAAGACGCCGTGCTTCGCTCCGTTGGCGTTGGCGCCTAGTACGCGCATCCCGCCGACGAGCACCGTCATCTCGGGCGCGGTGAGCGTGAGCAGCTGCGCCTTGTCGATCAGCAGTGCTTCGGCCGGCACGCTGTAACGGCCCTTCAGGTAGTTGCGGAAGCCGTCGGCCACGGGCTCGAGCGCAGCGAACGACTCGACGTCGGTCTGCTCCTGCGAGGCGTCCATGCGGCCGGGATTGAAAGGCACGATGACCCTGCTTCCCGCATCCTGCGCCGCCTTCTCGACAGCAGCGCCGCCGGCCAGCACGATCAGGTCGGAGAGCGATATCTTCTTGCCACCCGACGCCGCGCCGTTGAACTTCGACTGAATGTCCATCAGCGTCTTCAGCACCTTAGCGAGCTGCGTTGGCTGATTGACTGGCCAGTCCTTCTGCGGCGCGAGACGGATGCGCGCGCCGTTGGCGCCGCCGCGCTTGTCGCCGCCGCGGAAGGTCGACG
>JBDTQZ010000309.1:0-3862 GCA_039931935.1 Burkholderiaceae bacterium
CAAAGCGAGTACTCGGATCACACAGTACGGCCTCGGCCAGACTCACCACGCCGATCAGTTTTTCGTCGTCGTCTTCGATGTGGATGTAGTGCAGAGTACTCGGCTCCGGCGGATCGGCACGCAACTTCTCGATTGGGCAAAGACTCAGTCCACCGGGAAGCTCTGGCTCCTCGCGTTCGCGCGCAACGCAATCGCTTGCGCGTTCTACGAAAAACACGGCTTCAAGATCATTGCCCGCGGTTTCGAGCCGAATTGGCAATTGGCCGATATCAAGTACCAATGGACGGCAACGGACGCGGTGGTATGAAGCGTCAATCTGCCTGACACCACTCCATACGGAGAAACAACATGCCCGCCTATCTGTTTGCCAACGTCGAAGTCACTGATGCCACGGGGTACGAGCAATACAGGCAGCGAATATCGGCAACGATCGAGGCATTTGGCGGTCGCTACCTGGTGCGTGGAGGCGCAACGGAGGTACTGGAGGGTGATTGGACGCCAAAGCGACTCGTGATTCTCGAGTTCCCCGACCTGGCTCGACTGAAGGCTTGGTATCAGTCGCCCGCGTACCGGCCGCTGATTGAGCTCCGGCGGAGAACCACTAAGTCAATGCTTGTCGCTGTCGAGGGAGTTCCGAGTTCGTGAGCCGCCGAAGCGCTAGGCATTGGCGACACTCGCCTCGCCTTGGAACGCATTCATCGCGCGCTCCATCGATCGGCGGAATGCCACGGCGCTCTGCTCTTCGTCGATTTCCACGTCATCCCAGCGCACCTGACGTCCCGCCGGTACGGCGTTGACCAACCGCACTTTGTGCGCAAGGCCGAGGGGCAAACCGCTAGTCCGCAGCGATTCCTCAGCCGGCATTACTTTGCCGTACACGGTGTAACCCCCCTCCCCGTCGAGCACTTCACCCGTCGCGAGATCGCGCTTCGCCGTCGCCACGACATCGGCATTGAAGCCGATCGGCGCGCCGGTCGGTTCATTGCGCAAGCCAACGCTGGCAACGCTGATACCGAGCTCGAGCCCAATGAGGTGAAACGGTTTATAGAGAGCGGAATACTGCCCGCTCGCGTCGGTCACGAGGCCATACTCCTTGAAACATCGCTCTACATAATCACTGCCGCCCGCAAACACCACATACACACCCCAGCGCAAATCGCGCTGCACGGCCGAGCCATCGCGTTGCAAGCTCGAAATCACCTCGACTTGTCCGCGATGATGCAGCACACCGCCCTCGGTTAGCGGCCGCAATACTTGCGGCAAATCGTCGACGCTGCACGGTGGAAAGGACAATCCGTCCGGCGCGATCAGTCCGGTCGCGTTCGACACGGAGCACATTTCGATTGCGCTCTTGGTGCCGTCCAGAAACGAGTTGAACATCTGCGCATTCAATCCGCCGACGCGCGCATCTTCGGCAGTCAGGCCGTAGTAGCCCCACACCGTGTCGGGCGTGGATGCGTGATACGCAGGCAGGTACTTGGTGCCCTTCCCCGCGGCGATCACTTCAAAACCGCACGCGCGTGCCCAGTCGACCAGCTCGCAGATCAGTGCCGGTTGATCGCCGTAGGCGAGCGAATACACGATGCCCGCTTCGCGTGCGCGTTGCGCGAGCAGGGGACCAGCGAGCGCATCGGCCTCAACGTTGACCATCACGATGTGCTTGCGGTGCTCGCAGCATGCGAGAACGTGCGTGATGCCGGCCGACGGTGATCCGGTCGAATCGATAACGATGTCGATATCGGGCTTCTCTATCAGCGCACGTGCATCCGAGAACAAACTCAGCGAAGAGATCGCGCCGTCGGACCAGCCGACCCTGCGCAAAGCGTCGCGTGCACGCGCCGGATCGAGATCGGCAATCGCGGTCACGCGCATTCCCGGCGTATGCCGGACCTGCGACAGGTACATCGATCCGAATTTGCCGGCGCCGATCAAACCGACGCACAGCGGTGTGCCACGCGACTCGCGCTCTTTCAGTAACCGATGTAAGTTCATTTCAGAGGCTGGCTTGTGGTCGCCGCGGTGTCCGTCCTTGGCGTCACGATCTGGAAAAATATCTCGCCATCGCGCACCATGTTCAACTCGTGCCGCGCGCGTTCTTCGATCGCGTCGCGGCCTTCGCGCAGGCTCGCCACTTCCGCTGCAAGCTCGGCATTGCGCGAATTCAGCGCACCGTTGACACCGCGCTGCGCTATCAGCTGCCGCTCAAGATCCCATACGCGCAGCCAGCCGCCCTTGCCGAACCACAGCGGCCACTGGATTCCAATCAGCAGCACCGCGAGGACAATGGCCAGCAGCCGCATGATCGTTATCTGCCGCGGCTAGCGTAAGTTGTTGAACGCATCGCGACCGGGGTAGCTGGCGACTTCACCCAGGTCTTCTTCGATGCGCAGCAATTGGTTGTACTTCGCGGCGCGATCCGAGCGGCTCATCGAGCCGGTCTTGATCTGCATTGCGTTCGTGCCAACGGCGATATCGGCAATCGTCGTGTCTTCGGTCTCGCCGGAGCGGTGGCTGATCACCGACGTATAGCCCGCGCGCTTCGCCATTTCGATCGCGGCGAAAGTTTCGGTCAACGTTCCGATCTGGTTGATCTTGATCAGGATCGAATTGGCAACGCCGCGCCGGATTCCTTCGCGCAACAACGCGGTGTTGGTCACAAAGATATCGTCGCCGACCAGCTGCACCTTGTCGCCCAGCTTTTGCGTCAGCTCCTCCCATCCGGTCCAGTCGTTCTCCGCCATTCCGTCTTCGATCGACACAATCGGATACTTGTCGCACCAGCCCGCCAAAGTCGTAGTCCACTCGGCTGCAGACAACGTCCATCCCTCGCTTTCGAGTCGGTACTTGCCGTCCTTGAAGAATTCGCTCGCGGCGCAGTCGATGGCCAATGCGATGTCGGCACCCGCCTTGTATCCGGCGTGATCGATCGCCTGCAAGATCATCTGAATCGCGGCCTCGTGATTCTTCACATTGGGCGCGAACCCGCCTTCGTCGCCGACTGCGGTACTCATCCCTGACTTATCGATCAGCTTCTTAAGCGCGTGAAACACCTCAGCGCCATATCGCACCGCTTCGGAAAATGTCGGCGCACCGACCGGCACGATCATGAACTCCTGTAAATCAAGGTTGTTGTTGGCGTGCGCCCCGCCGTTGATCACATTCATCATCGGCACCGGCATCTGCATCGCACCGCTACCGCCAAAGTAGCGATAAAGCGGCAGCCCCGATTCCTCGGCCGCCGCCTTGGCAACCGCGATCGACACCGCCAGCATCGCGTTGGCGCCGAGCCGCGACTTGTTCTCCGTACCGTCGAGTTCGATCAGCGCGTTATCCAGAAATGCCTGCTCGTTGGCTTCGAGCCCCAGGATCGCTTCCGAGATCTCGGTGTTGACGTTCTCGATCGCCTTTAGCACGCCCTTGCCGCCATATCGGTTGGCGTCACTGTCGCGCAGCTCGACTGCTTCACGCGTACCGGTCGACGCGCCTGAAGGCACCGCCGCGCGGCCCATCACACCGCTTTCAAGCAGCACATCGCATTCAACGGTGGGGTTGCCGCGCGAATCGAGAATCTCACGGCCGATGATGTCAACGATGGCGCTCATGTTTCCTTGACGTGAGTGTTGTCAGGCAAAGCTGGCCTCCATAAAGCCTTGCCGTTTCACCGCGCGATCGAGCTCGACTAGCGTGGCAAGCAACTCCTTCATGCGGTCAAGCGGCACCGCGTTCGGTCCGTCAGACTTGGCTTCGGCGGGATTCGGATGCGTCTCCATGAAGACTCCCGCGACGCCGGCGGCGACTGCAGCGCGCGCCAGCACCGGCACGAATTCGCGCTGGCCGCCGCTGGTCGTGCCCTGTCCACCGG
>JBDTQZ010000310.1:0-3840 GCA_039931935.1 Burkholderiaceae bacterium
CACAGTCGCGCCGGCGCAGACGCTCACCGACAAGGAATATCAGTTGATGCGTGATGCATCGATCGCGATCCTGCGCGAGATCGGCGTCGACACTGGTGGCTCGAACGTGCAATTCGCGATCAATCCGAAAAACGGTCGGATGATCGTGATCGAGATGAATCCACGTGTATCGCGCTCGTCCGCGCTGGCATCGAAGGCGACCGGATTTCCGATTGCGAAAGTTGCCGCCAAGCTCGCGGTCGGCTACACGCTCGACGAACTGCGCAACGAGATCACCGGCGGCCTCAGTGGATATTTCATGCCTGCATCGTTCGAGCCGACGATCGACTACGTCGTCACCAAAGTGCCGCGCTTCGCGTTCGAAAAATTCCCACAGGCCGACAATCATCTGACGACCCAGATGAAATCCGTCGGGGAAGTGATGGCGATCGGCCGCACGTTCCAGGAGTCGTTTCAAAAGGCGTTGCGCGGTCTCGAGGTCGGATCGGACGGACTCGATGAGCATTCGAGCGATCGCGACGAGATCGTCGAAGAGATCGGCGAGCCTGGGCCGAATCGCATCTGGTTCGTCGCCGACGCGTTTCGAATCGGCATGACGCTCGACGAAGTGTTTGAAGAAACCGCGATCGATCCGTGGTTCTTGGCACAGATCGAAGAGTTGGTGCAAATCGAAGCGCGAGTCAGGAGTCGCGCGCTAGCCGACCTGACGCCCGAAGAACTCCGGTACCTAAAGCGCAAAGGATTTTCCGATCGACGTCTGGCGACGCTTCTGGCTGCGTCGGCTTCCGACGTGCGCAGTGCTCGTTTGCAGCACGGCATACGTCCGGTTTACAAGCGAGTCGACACCTGCGCGGCCGAGTTCGCGACAACCACGGCTTACATGTATTCGACCTACGAGGATGAATGCGAAGCCGAGCCGACCGATCGCAAGAAGGTGATCGTGCTGGGTGGCGGCCCGAACCGGATCGGGCAGGGAATCGAGTTTGACTATTGCTGCGTACACGCTGCGTTTGCGCTGCGTGAGCATGGGTTCGAAACGATCATGGTCAACTGCAATCCGGAAACCGTGTCGACCGACTACGACACGTCCGATCGGCTTTATTTCGAGCCGTTGACGCTGGAAGACGTGCTTGAGATCGTCGACAAGGAAAAGCCGCTGGGCGTGATCGTTCAGTATGGCGGGCAGACACCGTTGAAGCTCGCGCGCGATCTCGAAGCCAACGGTGTGCCAATCATCGGTACCTCACCCGATTCGATCGACATCGCCGAAGACCGCGAGCGCTTTCAGAAGCTGCTGCAGCAGCTCGGATTGAAGCAGCCGCCGAATCGCACAGCTCGTGCCGAAGAAGAGGCCCTGCAGCTCGCCGCGGAAATCGGCTACCCATTGGTCGTGCGCCCGAGCTACGTTCTTGGTGGTCGCGCAATGGAAATCGTGCACGACGGCCGCGATCTCGAGCGTTACATGCGCGAGGCAGTCAAAGTCAGCAACGATTCGCCGGTGTTGCTCGACCGCTTTCTGGACGACGCGATCGAAGTCGACGTCGATTGCATCGCTGATGGTGAGCGCGTTTTGATCGGTGGCGTGATGGAACATATCGAGCAGGCGGGCGTGCACTCGGGCGACTCAGCCTGTTCTCTGCCGCCCTATTCGCTGGCGCCAGCGACGATCGAGGAACTGAAGCGACAGACCGAGCAGATGGCGCGAGCATTGAATGTCATCGGCCTGATGAACGTTCAGTTCGCGATTCAGACACACAGCGGTGAAACGGCGGTCTTTGTGCTCGAAGTCAACCCGCGCGCATCGCGCACAGTGCCGTTCGTGTCGAAGGCCACCGGTAAGCAACTCGCCAAGATCGCCGCGCTGGTGATGGTCGGCATCACGCTCGAGCAACAAGGCGAGACGCGCGAAGTCGTACCGCCGTACTACTCGATCAAGGAATCAGTGTTCCCGTTCGCCAAGTTTCCGGGTGTCGATCCGCTGCTGGGACCCGAGATGCGCTCAACGGGCGAAGTCATGGGCGTTGGCGAAACGTTCGGTGAAGCGTTATTCAAGTCGCAGCTGGGCGCGGGGTCGACGCTGCCGGAATCGGGCACGGTGTTCCTGAGCGTGATGGATCAAGACAAGCCCAAAGCGGTTGCCGTGGCCCGGTTGTTGCACGACAAGGGGTATCAATTGGTGGCGACGCGCGGGACCGCGCAGGCGATCGAGGGGGCGGGCATTCCGGTCGCCATGGTCAACAAGGTCAAGGACGGGCGACCGCACGTGGTCGACTTGCTCAAGAACGGCGACATCGATCTCGTCATCACCACCGTGAGTGAGGTGCGCAGCCAAATCACCGACTCACGCTCGATTCGCACCACCGCTCTCGCGCAACGCGTCACTTACTACACGACCATGGCGGGCGGTCGCGCGGCGATTGAAGGGCTGAAGCAGTTTGACCGGCTCAAGGTGTACGACCTGCAATCGTTGCATGGACGCCTGAACAATCTTCCTAACTGAAACCAATGCGATCAATACCGATTACGGCGTTCGGCGCCGAAAAACTCAGGGCCGAATTGCAGCGGCTGCGCGGTGTCGATCGCCCCTCGATCATTCAGGCAATCAAAGACGCGCGGGAAAAGGGCGATCTGACGGAAAACGCCGAATACGACGCAGCACGCGAGCGACAGGGATTTGTCGAGGGCCGCATACAGGAGCTCGAAGGCAAGCTGTCGGCGCTGCAGATCATCGATCCCGCGACCGTTGACGCAGCGGGCCGCGTGGTATTCGGCGCGACAGTGGAGCTGGAAGACCAGAATTCGGGCGATCGCGTTAGGTATCAGATCGTCGGCGACGATGAAGCCGACATCAAAGCCGGCCGGATTTCGGTGTCGAGCCCGATCGCACGTGCGTTGATCGGCAAAAGCGAAGGTGACATTGCAACAGTGATAGCGCCTGCCGGCGAACGCGAATACTCGATCGTCTCCGTTTCGTACACCTAATTTTCAAATCACCGCCGTGCTGAAGTGCGTGATTACCTGCTAATTACGCGTCTATTTTTCGGCCTCTGCCGCCGTTCGTCTGCCGGCCGATTCATTAGCGCACCAGGCTCCTGCTTTTCTTCGCTTTCGGGCTGAGGTCTGAACAGCACAATCATCTTGCCGATCGATTGAACGTTCGCCGCCGACAATTTTTCGGCGACATCGGTAGCCATTTGGGTTCGCTCCCTGCGGTCATCGTTCGGAACCTTGATCTTGATCAGCGTGTGGGCGGCGAGCGCACGGTCGATTTCCCGCAAGACCTTTTCGGAGAGACCGGCGGCCCCGAGAAGTACCACCGGTCGTAAGCCGTGCGCGCGACCTTTTAACGCCTGGCGTTGGGCAGAAGTAAGTATCAATTCGGGCATTTGTCCTGATCGAGTTTTGCAAGGTCGGATTCGCAAGTCAGGCCGGGCTTCGGTTTCGAAATTCACCCCTTTTTTGGGCACCGGCGGTGGGACGCAAACCGCTCGTCGGTCTTGCCGGATCGTACATCCCGGACATTCAAGAACCGCCGCAGGGCGTCGTTACCAAGTTGTGCACAGGAGCGCGTTTGCCATGAAAAAACGAGTAGGGCCGGGCTTTACGCTGATCGAGGCGATGGTCCTCGTCGCGGTGCTCGGCATTCTCGCGGCCATCGGCATTCCGAATTATTCGCGCTACATCACGCGCGGGAATCTAGTCGAAGCGGGCAATGCGCTCGCTGACCATCGCACCCGCATGGAACACTTCTACAAGGACAACAACACTTACGCGAAAGCGGGTGGATGCGGTGAGGCGACGCCCAGCGTGGACGGCTTCGCGATCGCCTGCGTAGTCGCT
>JBDTQZ010000311.1:0-3839 GCA_039931935.1 Burkholderiaceae bacterium
GAGCCTCGAGCGCTGACTTCGAAACGTTCGCCATTGCCGCGTTCAAGAACCAGTTCTTGATAAACGGAAAGACGTCAGTCATGCCGGCCGCCTGGGCCGCCTGCGCGCCGCGTAGCGCGCCCTCCTTCAATCCGCCTGCGCCGGGAATCAATCCAACGCCGACTTCGACCAGGCCGATGTAACTTTCGAGTGATGCGACCGTTTTCGCGCTGTGGACAATCAACTCGCAGCCGCCCCCGAGCGCCATGCCGCTGACTGCAGTGACCACAGGCACCTGCGCGTACTTGATGCGCATCCAGGCGTCCTGCATCTTTTTCTCTTCGATGTCGATCGCCTTTGCGCCGCCGGACATAAAGACGGGCATCATCGCCTGCAAGTCGGCGCCCACGGAAAATGGATCGTCAGGTGACCATACGACCAACCCGCGGTACTGCGACTCCGCCAACTCGACCGCTTTCAACAGTCCCGCGATGACGCCAGGACCGATCGCGTGTACTTTCGTCTTGATCGACAGGATCAACACGTCTGCAGTCGTGCCAGACCCGATCCATATACGCACCGACTCGTCTTCGAACACTGTTGTGCCGCCGATTGCGCCCGTCGGACTTCCGTCGCCCAACAACGGTGCGCGAAAGATCTGCTTCGAATAGACCGGGAGCGTCGAGCGCGGAACGAATCTCTTTTTTGAAGGCGACCACGAACCTTCAGGCGTGTGCACGCCATTCGCGGCCACCGGTCCTGCAAACACCCACTTCGGCAACGGCGCTTTCGACAAGGCTTCGCCCGCGTCGATATCGGCCTTCACCCATTCGGCAACCTGTTTCCATCCCGCTGCTTGCCACGTTTCAAACGGTCCGGTCGACCATCCAAATCCCCAACGCAGGGCAAAGTCGACGTCACGCGCGGTGTCGGCGATCGACTCCAGGTGCACCGCGATGTAATGAAACGCATCGCGAAAGATTGCCCATAGAAACTTCGCCTGCGGGTGATCGCTTTCGCGCAGCAGCTTCAGTCGCTCGGCCGGATCTTTCTTCTTCAAGATGCGGCCCACCAACTCATCGGCTTTGCCGGTGCTTTCGACGTACCCACCCGTTTTGGGGTCGAGCACGTTGATCGTCTTGCCGTCCTTTCGATAAAACCCCGCGCCGGATTTCTGGCCCAGCGCGCCGTTTTCGACGAGCACTTTCAACACGGTCGGCGTTGCGAAGTGCTCGGAAAACGGATCGATCGACGCCGGCAAAGTGTCCTGCATCGTCTTGATCACATGCACCATCGTGTCGAGCCCGACCACGTCGGCGGTACGGAAAGTCGCACTCTTCGCGCGCCCAAGTCGCACGCCGGTCAGATCGTCGACGACGTCGAACTGCAGCCCATACTTTTCGGCTTCCTTGATCGTTGCCAGCATGCCGAAGATGCCAACCCG
Source organism: Burkholderiaceae bacterium (assembly GCA_039931935.1). Lineage (GTDB taxonomy): Bacteria > Pseudomonadota > Gammaproteobacteria > Burkholderiales > Burkholderiaceae_F > JACCZX01. The sequence goes on from JBDTQZ010000311.1 coordinate 1,424, forward strand.
GTTCGCGATGAAATTCGGCGTGTCTTTTGCGCGCACTACGCCCTTGCCGAGTGTCGACGTCAGAAACGTTTCAAGGTCGTCGAGGATTTCCGGCCGTGTTCCAGGCGTCGGAATCAATTCGACCAGATGCATGTAACGCGGTGGATTGAAAAAATGAACGCCGCAGAAGTGTGCCTTGAGTGCATCGTCCATTGCTTCGGCAAGCTTTGCGATCGGCAGGCCCGACGTGTTGGAAGCAAAGATTGCACTTTCGGAAACAAAAGGCGCGACCTTGCGATACAGGTCATGCTTCCAGTCCATCCGCTCCGCGATCGCCTCTATGATCACGTCGCAGCCGCGCAGCAGCTCAAGATTTTCTTCGTAGTTGGCGAGCTGGATGTGAATCGCGTCGTCCTTGTTACCGAGCGGCGCCGGATTCAGCTTTTTCAGGTTTTCGATCGCGCGCAGCACGATGCCGTTCCTGTTAGGTGACGATGCGGACTGAGCCCCTCCCCCGTCTTTGCCCCTGACGTCAGGCAAGTCGAACAGAACGACCGGCACTTTCGCATTCACACAATGCGCGGCGATCTGCGCGCCCATTACACCAGCGCCGAGCACCGCGACCTTTCTCACAACAAAGTTCTTCATCAAAAGCTCTCCGCGGGCAATTCCATCAAATTCTTCACACCCGAGCGCGCCGATCGGATGCGAGATGCCGTCTCCGGCAGCAGACGCTCAAAGTAAAAGCGCGCCACCATCAACTTGTTGCGGTAAAACGGATCGACCCGATCACCGTCAGCGCTGATGCGCGCCAGTGCCACCTTCGCCATGCGTGCCCAGAAATAGGCGTAAACCAAGTGTCCGACGATGCGCAGATAGTCAACCGCCGCACCGCCGGCTTCGTCCGGGTTGGCAAACGCCTTCATGCCGATCTCGGTCGTCAGCTTCGTGACCTTGTCGCCCAAGTCCGCCAGCGGCGTGATGAACTCGCTCATCTCGCTCACGGTGCCGTTCTCGTCGATGAACTCGGTGATTAGCTTGCCGAATGCCTTCAGCCGCGCGCCGTTATCCACTAATACCTTGCGTCCGAGCAGATCGAGTGACTGGATCGTGTTGGTGCCTTCGTAAATCATATTGATGCGTGCATCGCGCACGAATTGCTCCATACCCCATTCGCGGATGTAGCCGTGGCCGCCCAGCACGCCAAGGCATTCGGACGCGCACGCAAACCCGTTGTCGGTCATGAAAGCCTTCACGATCGGCGTCATCAAGGCCATCATGTCGCCGGCAAACTTTTTTTGCTGCTCATCGGGGTGATGGAACTGAAGATCCGCCATCAGCGCGACCCAGTAAGCAAATGCGCGGCCGCCTTCGGCGTAGGCGCGCGCGGTCAACAGCATGCGTCGCACATCGGCGTGAACGATGATCGGATCCGCGGGCTTATCGGGCGCCTTGACCCCGGAGAGCGAGCGGCCCTGAATGCGTTCTTTCGCGTAGGCAGCAGCGTTCTGATACGCGATCTCGTTCAGACCAAGCCCCTGAACGCCCACCCCTAGCCGCGCGCCGTTCATCATCGTGAACATTGCATTCAGGCCTTTGTTCGGTTGACCGATCAACCAGCCTGTCGCCCCGTCCAGATTGATCTGGCACGTCGCATTGCCGTGAATGCCCATCTTGTGTTCGATGCCGCCGCAAAACAAACCGTTGCGCGCGCCGAGCTTTGCGTCTGCGCCCGCACCTTTCGGCAAGAATTTCGGAACGATGAATAACGAGATGCCCTTCGTTCCCTGCGGCGCATCAGGCAATCGCGCCAGCACCAGGTGGACGATGTTCTCGCTTAGATCGTGCTCGCCCGACGAGATGAAAATTTTCGCGCCGGCCAGACGATAGCTTCCGTCAGCCTGCGGGTCTGCCTTCGTGCGCAGCATGCCGAGGTCGGTGCCGCAGTGCGGCTCCGTCAGGCACATCGTGCCGGCCCATTGTCCGCTCGTGAGCTTGGGCAAGTACAAATTCTTTTGCTCCTCGCTGCCGTGGAGCAACAGGCATTCACTGGCGCCGATCGTTAGCCCCGGATACATCGCCCACGCCTGGTTGGTCGAATACTGCATCTCGTAGAACGCGATCTGCAGCAGGTGCGGCAGGCCCTGGCCACCGTACTCGGTTTCCCCCGCCAGCCCCGGCCAGCCGGCGGCACAAAACGCTTCATAGGCTTCCTTGAATCCGCGCGGCGTTTTGACCGAATGTGTCGCGACATCGTACGTGCACCCCTCTGCGTCGCCCGACTGATTGACAGGAAGCAGCAATTCCTCACAGAACCTGCCGGCTTCTTCGACCACCTGATTGATCGTGCCGGCATCGAGGTCGGCATAGCGCGGCAGCGCCTTCAACATGTCGACGGCGCCGAGCACTTCGTGAATCACGAATTGCTGGTCGCGCA
>JBDTQZ010000312.1:0-3833 GCA_039931935.1 Burkholderiaceae bacterium
GCATGGACGCGAGTCATCACCTGCATAAGGCCTTGCGCACCCATTGCACTTTCGGCGAACGGGTTGAGGCTCGACTCAATCGCGACCACCGACAGAATGAGTAATGGATCGAGGTTCTTTTCCCTGCCAATCTGAAACGCTGTGGAGACCAGCATTCGCGCCGCGCCGTCCGCGACCCGATACCTGCGCGCGAGGTATTGCACCACCCGTTTTTGCTGCGGATCGTCCGCCACACGTCCCCGCTCGTCTCGGGCGTCGGTGCTGCCATCGACCGCCACAATGGCGGGCGGAGCGTCCGGCGATGTCGTCAGACGCGCCTCCAATAGCGACCGGGCGTCGTCGCTGCTAAGCAGAACCCCTAGAGCGAGCAGCGCGGCGGCGCCCACGACTGTTACGAGCAGCCGCGTTGTCGACAAAGCGCCATGCCCAATGTCCGTCACAAACGTGACCAAGGCGGCGAATGCCGGCCCGATAACCGCGACCCTACGCAGCGCATAATTCGAAGCGTTTGCCAAGTCGTGTCTCCTAATTCCGAACGCCCCGACTATGGGTCGGGTCGCATCCACAGGTTCGAACGGTGACCGGATCGCTCAGCTTTGACCGGCCATTTCAACTTCCCCCGCCAGCCTCCCGCTCGCCAAGGGTCCTGTCATTGCCGCGGTTGCCTGCAGCACCTAGAGCAACGGCGAGGCCTACTCACCGGCAACTCGTTTGGAACGGCCGGCGCGATATGTTGCAACGCACGCGCTAGGGGCTATGCCAAACGGCTGGGCGGATTCTAGGTGCCAAAAGGGCTCGGTCAAGCGGGGATTCCTTCTAAATAAAGTGGAATTTTCCCGCCTCACCGCCGGACGGTGACCAGTTCTCTAACGCCCGACGAGAACATGATTAAAATCAATATGTTAGCTTTCACTATGCCCGCTGGAGTATTTGCTCACTTACCTTGGTGCCATTCGTCGTTTTGGGCTGTCGCCGTATGAAATATGCCGACTTGCGGGACTTCCTGGCCCAACTGGAAACAGCCCACCAACTGAAGCGCGTTTCGACCGAGGTTTCACCCCGCTTGGAGATCACCGAAATCTGTGATCGGACGTTGCGAGCGGCCGGTCCGGCGCTCCTTTTCGAGCATCCGACGGGCTCGCAGATTCCGGTCCTTGGTAACTTGTTCGGCACCCCGCAGCGAGTCGCACTAGCAATGGGAGCGACCGATGTCGCCGCGTTACGAGACGTCGGGGAACTACTGGCAGCGCTGAAGGAGCCCGAAGCGCCGCGGGGGCTGCGTGATGCACTGGGCAAGGTAGCGCAGCTAAAAAGCGCGCTTTGGGACATGGCGCCCCGTGAGGTGCTAAACGCGCCCTGCCATGACGTGGTATGGGAAGGTGGTGAGGTCGATCTGGGCAGGCTCCCTGTCCAGCTTTGTTGGCCCAAAGACGCCGCACCGCTGATCACCTGGGGACTTGTTGTAACCCGGGGTCCTCGCAAGACGCGTCAAAACGTAGGTATCTACCGCCAACAGGTTCTAAGTCGCAATAAAGTTATCCTGCGCTGGCTTCCGCATCGTGGCGGTGCCCTTGACTTTCGCGATCACGCTCTGGCTTTTTCGGGGAAGCCGTTCCCGATTGCGGTCGCGCTCGGCGCCGATCCAGCGACGACCCTGGGCGCAGTCACTCCGCTGCCAGACAGCCTGTCGGAGTACCAATTCGCTGGCTTGCTCCGCGGGGCTAAAACACAGATTACAAAATGCATCGGCAGCGAGCTTCATGTTCCAGCCACCACCGAAATCGTGCTCGAGGGCCACATCCAGCCAGATCCGGGGCACAAGAGCGGGTACGAAATGGCACTGGAGGGGCCGTTCGGAGACCATACCGGCTACTACAACGAGCGCGAGTGGTTTCCGGTTCTCACAATCGACCGCATCACGACGCGCCGTAACCCGATTTATCACTCGACCTACACAGGGAAGCCCCCTGACGAGCCATCCGTCCTGGGCGTCGCGCTCACTGAAGTATTCATTCCGCTGCTGAGGCGCACGTTTCCCGAAATCGCCGATTTCTATCTGCCGGCTGAAGGGTGCAGCTACCGGATGGCCGTTGTGTCGATCCGCAAGCAATACGCCGGACACGCGAAGCGTGTGATGTTCGGCGTGTGGGGTTTTCTGCGCCAGTTCATGTACACCAAGTTCATTGTCGTGACAGACGACGATATCGACGTGCGTGACTGGAAGGAAGTGATTTGGGCGATCACCACGCGTGTCGACCCTGTGCGCGATACGCTGTTGATCGATAACACTCCGATCGACTATCTTGACTTCGCTTCACCGGTGGCCGGGCTTGGCGGCAAAATGGGGATCGACGCCACTAATAAGTGGCCTGGAGAAACGCAACGCGAGTGGGGTCGGCCAATTGTGATGGACGCCGACGTCAAGGCACGCGTCGATGCCATGTGGGGCCAGCTGGGAATTTAGGGATGGAACGTAAGCCAATCCGTCGCGGCGGTATCAAATCTGCCGGCTACGACCGCAACAATCGCGTGCTCGAGATCGAATTCGACAACGGATCGATCATTCAGCACACCGCCGTCGGCGAAGAGATCGCCCGCAGGTTTATCGCGAGCTCGTCACCGGCGAGCGTTTACAAGGACACTATTCAGGAGGAGTTCACCGTCAAGCGTATGAAGTGACCGCTACAGGAAAAACAGAGTCGCGAGACCGAGAAAGATGAAGACCCCCATGCTGTCGGTCGTGAACGTCAACAGCACCGAAGAACCCAGCGCGGGATCGCGACCGGCGCGTTCGAGTACCAGCGGGACCAGCGTTCCAACCAGCGCTGCGATCAGCATGTTCAACGTCATCGCGAGCAGCAGTGTCAAGCCGATCATCCATCCGCGCGGACTGTCGAGATAGATCCACCACGCCACCAGACCGGCGATACTTCCCCACACGATACCGTTGAGCCCCGCAATAACGAGCTCTTTTAATATCAGCCGCCTCGCATTGCCACCTGTCACGTGACCGAGCGCCAGCGATCGGATCATTAAGGTCATAGTCTGGTTGCCGGCATTTCCAGCGATCCCCATCACGATCGTCATCAACGTCGCGAGCGCAACGACTTTCTCGATCGTCGTTTCAAACGCACCAATCACGCGCGACGCGAAAAACGCAGTGCCGAGATTCACCGCGAGCCATAGCCAGCGGTTACGCGCCGAGTTCCATACCGACGCGAACAGATCCTCGTCCTCGCGCAGACCGGCCTGTGCCAGCGCTGCATCCTCACCCTCCTCCCGGATTACGTCGACGACCTCGTCAACCGTTAGCCGTCCAACCAGGCGGCCAGCTTCATCCACCACCGGCGCTGAGACGAGGTCATAGCGCTCGAATGCCTGGGCCGCTTCGCTTGTCTCATCGAGCGGCGAAAGCGTCATCAAGTCGGTGTTCATTACGGCCGCAACCTGAACCTCCGGCTCGTTCAGCAGCAGGCGATCGAGCGGGAGTCCGCCCTTCAGCACATCGTGCCGGTCGACCACGAACACTTGATCGGTGTGATTGGGAAGCGCATCAAAGCGTCGCAGGTATCGCAGCACCACCTCCAGCGTGACGTCCTCTCGAATAGAAATCATCTCGAAGTCCATCAGAGCGCCCACCGAATCGTGCGGATACGACATCGACGCGCGCAACTGCGCGCGCTCTTCCGCTGTCAACCCTTGCTGGACCTCGTCGACGACATCCGCGGGCAGGTCGTCGGCAATCGCCGCGATCTCGTCAGTTTCGAGGCTCTCGACCGCATCGACCAACTCCTCACGATTCATCGATGCGATCAAGGTTTCGCGTACCGCGT
>JBDTQZ010000313.1:0-3822 GCA_039931935.1 Burkholderiaceae bacterium
ATTCGCCAAGTCTATTGAATCCGGGCGGCAAGCTCCGTACCCTCTTGCTCCGGCGTGTTTGACGCCGGCGCATGGCGGGTTTAACTTGACCCGATAGCGCCGGAGCAGCGCAGGAGACATCGATGAAATTGACCCCCGAGCAACGCGAGCAGTTCGATCGCGAAGGCTATCTATTTTTTCCGGGCTTGTTTTCGCGTGAGGAAACAAAGGTACTGACCGATGCAGTGCCCGAGCTGTATGCGCGTCGCGACATCTGCAACGTGCGCGAGAAGGATTCGGATGCGGTGCGGACTAACTTTGCCGCGCATCTTTACAGCGTGCCGTTCGCCAAGCTGGCGCGGCACCCGAGGATGGTCGATCCGGTGCGCGATCTGTTCGACGAAGACCTGTACATGCATCAGTTCAAGATCAACGGCAAGATGGCGTTCGAAGGCGACGTCTGGCAGTGGCATCAGGACTACGGCACCTGGCTAAACGACGATCTGATGCCAACCGAGCGCGCGATGAACGTTGCGATTTTTCTAGACGACGTCAACGAATACAACGGGCCGCTGATGTTTATTCCCGGTAGTCACCTGCGCGGCGTAGTAAACGCCAGGCATGACGTGTCGACCACTAGCTATCCGCTTTGGACAGTCGACAACGACTTGATCCGACAACTGGTGCAGCGTGCGGGGGGCAAAAATGGCGGCATCACCGCACCCAAGGGACCGGCCGGATCGATGATCCTGTTTCACTCGTGTCTGGTGCATGCATCGAGTAGCAATCTTTCGCCTTGGGACCGCGTGAGTGTGTATCTGAGCTTGTGCACCGTCAGCAACCATATTCGGCGGTACAAGCGCCCGGAATACATCGCGCACCGTGATTTCACGCCGATTCAGACGCTGCCCGACGATTGTCTACTGAAGGACTACGCGGTGGATTTGCCTTGGAAAAACGGGATGCCGCAAAGCGCGCTGCAGACGTCGGTCGAGGAAATCGAGCTGGCCGCCTGAATCCCGCGGCGATAAGAACGTCCAGAGCGGGCCCCACTCGCGTCGAGTTAAAGATGCCGAACCTCGGCCGGTGCGGCCCTGTAGTTGTCGTGTCGGCCATCGACGTACGTAATCGGTGCGGCGACTAGTTCGTCGACGGTTGCGTTATCGAGGCAGACGACTTTGACTGCGTAAAACTTCCCGCCAAGATTCTTGTCTTCGCCCCACTCGAAAGAGCTCACGCCACAGTGTCGGCAGAACGAATGATGCGTGGTTTCTTTGCCGTACTGATAGTCGCTGAGCGTGGACTCGCCTGCGATGAGCCGAAACGCATCCGGCTTCACGACGGCCAGCCAGTTTCTGGACTTGGTGCAGATCGAGCAATTGCACTTGAACGTGCCTTCGTTTAGATCGATATCGGCTTCGAAGCGCACCGCGCCGCAGTGACAGCTTCCTGAATACTTTTTTTTCATGCTGACCGCCGTACGTTGACACTTGACCCGCGACAATGAGACGCTTTTATGGCGAGTTTGATGCCTCGCCCGTGCAGACCTACAGCCAATTACATCCCACCCCAATTTCATCGACCATTTCGGTGTTGGCGAAGCATCGCGCACATCGTCGACATGCACCAACTAACGAAGGATCCCGAGCACGCGCTGCGTCAAGTCGAGTCGACTGTATCGTCGCCAATGCGCACGCTGTCTCGTACGCAGTTGCCGCGCTATCTCGACTACTGCTCGGAGCTTCTCGCATTGACCAGCAAGTTGGCGGCGTTGCACGCTCAGCACTTGAACGACGCGGTGGTGCTGAGTGCAGTCAACGACATCGAGGCGCTGAATGCCGATCTGTCGCGAAAGATCTGGCAGAAGATCAGCATCATTGCGATGGCTGATCAGCGGGACTATGCCGCTACGGCTTCAATGCCCGATAGAGAAACGGCAAGCTGACGTCCATTCGGTAGTCGACGTCCGAATGATCGTCGTCAAATTCCTCGTATCGGTGCGGGATGCCGGCCTCGCTTAGGCGTCGCGAGAGGGTGCGCGTGCCATAGTGGATGTGATATTGGTCGCGCCAGCCGCAATCGATGTAAATACCAGCAAGCGTCTTCAAATTGCTCGCATGGCGCTTCACCAGGTTGATCGGATCGTGCGCGAGCCAGCGCTGCCAGCGCTTTTCGATGCGCTCACCCGTCTCGAGGTTGCACGGCAGGCGAAAACCGAGCGCAACTTCGGGGTCGGGGTCGTAGGTCGCCGCCATGCACAAGTTCATGATGCAATGGGTTTCGGCAGATGAAACTTTCTGCTTGCGCCAGACGTGCTTTAGGAATCGCCGGACGCGTCCGTCGTCGACGCCTTGATCGAGCTCGCCCGACGACGCCTGCTTTGCGGCGTCGTAACCTCCAGCCGAGCGCTTTCTCGCGCGGTATTTTCCAAGCTCGTTCAACGTGTTGGGCCAATCCTGCCAGTAGACAAAGTCGAAATACGCATCGCCCGAGTGGTCTGCGACGGCACCCCAGTGCGATGCGTACTTCATGCCGTGCACGATCGCGCCATATCCGCCGGATGACTTGCCGAAACAACCGCGGTGCTCGCGCGATGCAAGTGTGCGGAATTCGCGATCGACAAACGGCACGATTTCTTTAAGTAGATAGTCCGCGTAGCGGCCGACGGCAGACGAATTGACGTACTGATTACCGCCGAGCGCCGTGAAGCAATCGGGCATCACGATGATGGCCGGCCCCATCTTGCCGTCGTAAGTCAGACGCGCAACGCGCTCGGGCACGTTGTACGAAAACGCCTTCCACCCGACGTGCGAAAGCCCCGAGCCGGTGAAGCCGACCATGTCATACAAGACCGGAAATCGCGCCCGGCTCGCTTGAGTGCGGCCGACCCCCGCCGCTTGATCGTATTGAGGTGGCAGCCAGACGGCGAGCTTGCGCACGTGCGGGTCGCCCCACGGGTTATCACGCAGGACGCGCGACTGGTGCTCCAGAATCACGACCGTGCCGGTCGGCGCTTTCGATCGCTTGATCGCCATTTGATCCTCCGATGCGTGCGTATTCTAGTCAGCGCAATTCAACGGCCACAGAGGTTGTGCATACTGCGCACCGGCACCCAACCAACGGCCCCGCATGGATGCGATAAGGCTTCTGATCGAGCAACACCGCAAGCTCGAGTCCCAGATGAAAACAGCGGTCGAAACGCGCGAGCCAAAGGCGCGCGCGGCGTCGCTGGCACGCGTTGGCGACGACTTGACCAAGCATTTGACCTCCGAAGAAGAAGTTTTCTATCCGGCGGTGAAGGCCAAGCGCACCGAAGACATTTTGCTCGAATCGCTTGAGGAGCATCTTTCGCTCAAACGTCTGCTGGCCGATCTATTGACGCTCGATCCGGCAGCGGAAACGTGGGAACCCAAGTTCAAGGTTCTTAAAGAGCAGACCGAACATCACCATGAGGAAGAAGAAGAAAACCTGTTTCCGAAGGTGCGCAAGGCGCTCGATGCCGCGGAGCTCGAGGAGCTCGGTCAACGAATGCTGGCGATGCAGCAGAAATTGCAGCGCGCAGGCGATCCACGTGACGCAGTCGTCGAGCAGACCGACGAAGCGGCGCCTTTGAAGTAGTCTTTTTGCTATCCGGGCTTCACCAGTCGAGCGCCATCAGCACGCGCGCCATGTTTTTGCCGCATAGGTCGGGCACGTCGGCGCGCGCTGTCCATCGATACGCATCGACCTCCGGAATCTCGCGAGTGCCGTAGCGCGGCGTGTAATGCGTTGAACAATGGCACTTGTCGATCTCAAGCAATGGGTCCGGCGGATCGAGCACGAACAAGTGCAGGTCTTTGCGCG
>JBDTQZ010000314.1:0-3814 GCA_039931935.1 Burkholderiaceae bacterium
ATCCGCGACATGCGACCGGACGCGCTTCTGGTCATGGGCGATCCTTTCATCGGTGTGCACCGGGACGAAGTGTTCGCTTTCGCGGCAAGCGCTCGCCTGCCGGCAACCTACGATCTCCCGGAATGGGCCAGGGAAGGTGGCTTGGTCGCCTACGGCCCGGTGCTTACTGAACACTACGTGATGGCAGCGGGGTACGTGGACAGAATTCTCAAGGGCGCAAAGCCCGCTGACCTTCCGGTCGAACAGCCCACGAGGTTCGAGCTCGTCATCAATTTGAAGGCCGCGAAGGCGCTCGGTCTTACCATTCCCCAGTCGATGATCGTGCGGGCAGACGAAGTAATTCGATGAGCCCCGCCCTGTAAACGCATCCGGCGGACGACCGGTTACGGGTGTCGGGGATCGGCGTGATCCGGGCTCCAATTGCAGGTTACGGTGATCTTTCGCACGCTGCTGGAAAGTCCGGATGTGTTAAGGCTTGTGCGACGCCTGCCCGCGCGGCGTCGTCACGTCCTCACACGTCGACGCGTCAGGGCAGGCATCGCACAACCATTAACAACACGAGCCGCCATTCCGCGTGACACGATGGCGCGCCCGCAAGCGGACACAACTGTAGCTTTGGTTTTTTCGGCATCCTGGATGCTTTACGCCGTTGCCTGACGCCGTTGGCGAAGGAAGCGAGGTAAGCCACTGTCCACCTATGCGGGACCACTTCTGCTGGCCGGCGTGGGGTGCTTGGGCGACCTGTGTCCTACCGGGACCGTACGGGACTGCTGTGCTCTTGCTCCCAGTTGTAGACCGACTGCGCGCTCACGCGGACCAACCGTCCGTAGTTGGCAGCCGAAAGGCCAAGACGATTCCGGTGCGACTTGAGGCCTTTGGCAACAAATCGCACACCGTCCGGCGCGTTTCTCCCAGCTGCGTTTAGTGTGCCAAGTCAAATTGGGGTGCAATTATTCGGCGATACCGATACCGCTTGACGTGCACCCGTGAAAGGCGTCAACTGGGCACGGCGACCGCGTCCATCCGCACGTAAAGCGTTGAAGAGCATCCGGAGATCCGAGGAGCTGGATCGGATCTAGGACGCATCGTCTCGAATGCGCAAACAACGAGGAGGTCGCAATGAGAGGAAAAAATATTTACGCAGCAGCGATTGCTCTGGCAGTGGCCAGTGCTCTCGGCTTGACTTCCCTTACCCACGCCGATCCGAAGAAGCAGCCTAAGGTTCCGGTATTGCAGGTCGATCCAAGCTTCCCGAAGCCGCTGCCAAATTCTCACGATCCAAGGACCGACCCTCTTTATAAAGATCTAAAGAGCTCGGCCACTGGCGATTACATGCCGTGGGTCACCGGCGAAGTCGCGGGAACGTGCGTCGATTCCCAGGACCACGTGTTTATCGTTACTCGCGGCAATCTGATCAGCCCCGAAGGCACTACAGCTGGAAACCCTGCCGTCATAACGCCATTGACGGCGGTGCCTGCGCCGCCGGTGGTCGAATTCGACAGCGCCGGCAATGTCGTCAACGCTTGGGGCAACCGAGCGACGTTGCCCAACAGCATTCATGGCTGCTTCGTCGACTACCAGGACAACATCTGGATCGCGGGCAACGGCGACGGCATCGTGCAGAAATTTACCCACGATGGCACCACGATGTTGCTGCAGATCGGCACGAAAGGCGTGTGCGACAACCCAGGAGTCCCGGTTAGTCCGCCGGCTTACAATAGCTGCGGCAACTCGGGCGCCAACCCTCTGGCGAATCAGAGCCACACGCTGCTCAACGAACCTGCCATTGTGTGGGTCGATTCGGGTCCTGATCCCGTCACGGGACAGCGCGGCAGCGTCTACATCGCCGACGGCTACGGCAACCATCGTGTCGCAGTATTCAACGCGACCGGCACGTATCTGAGGCAGTGGGGCGGCGTCGCGGGGACGGTCAACAATCCACAGACTGACTTCCCCGATAAGTTCGCCTCCGGCGACGGTGGCCATCCGCACTGCGTCGTCGGCGGCAACGACGGCATGATCTACGTCTGCGATCGAGCGGATGACCGGATCCAGGTTTTCAGCAAGACCGGCGTGCTCCAGCGCGTCATCAACGTCGTACCGGGTACCGGTCAAACGAAGGGAGTCGGGGGCGCTGCAGGGCTTGGCACCGCGGGCTCGGCGTGGGACCTGCGCTTCACCAACGATGCAAACCAGACGTACTTTTTCGAGATCGACGGCGGCAACGAGATCATGCATACCATGGACCGCGTGCTTGGCTCGATCGTCGCGAACTTGGGTCAGCCAGGGCATTCGGCCGGCCAGTTCACGTTCCTGCATAGCAACTCGGTCGACTCGAAGGGCAACGTCTACACCGGCGAGACGATCAACGGGCGGCGCATCCAGAAGTTCGTGCACGTCCAGTGCAACAACGGCAACGGCCAGGGCAATGGCAACGGCAACTGCAGCTGAAGCTTGACAGTCGCGACCGGGGATGCAAGGTCCCCGGTCGTTTTTCTGCATGTCGTTTCTCGGTTTAGACGATCGACCCTGTCAGGTGTGGATCTGAATGGCACACCTAGCGGGGCAATGATGCCAACTGAAAAAGTCCGCGCATGATGCATCGCTGGTTGCGCCGCTTGTTCTCGCTCATCGCGCTGTACGTCGTTGCCTGCAGCCTCCCTGCACGTGCGCACGAGTTCAAGCTCGACGCAGTGATCAACGGCTTCGTCACGATTGAGCCGGGCGAAGCACACTTTGTCGTTCGCGCGCCGCTCTATCTGTTCAAGTCGGCGAGGTTCCCGGTAAAGAACATCGAGATCGATGTCCCGCAATCAGGGCCCGCAATCGAGCGGGCGCTCGCCGCGATCCAGAAGGACCTCGTCATCTCCGAGGATGGACGCAAGCTGATCGCGTCGCGGGCAACCGGGCGGTTGTCCTTACCGTCCGACCGGTCCTTCCAGAGCTACGACGAAGCGCTTCGCCACGTTTCCGAGCCGGTCGCGCCCGACACGCAGATCTACACCGACCAGGGCTACGTCGACGCGCACATAACCTATCCGCTGCAGGCGCCGAACCCGGAGCTGTCGATCCGAACGACCGCGGGGCCCGAGTTCGGCGATGCTCTCAAGCTGTCCGTCCGTTACAAGCCGCTCGACGGGGAGGGTCGGGCGCTGATCATGACGACAGGCAGCGGCACGGTCGCCCTTAATCCGACGCGGTGGCGTGCCGCGCGCGGTTTCGTCGGGCTCGGTATGGAGCATATCCTGACCGGCTTCGACCATCTGCTGTTCCTTCTGTGCGTGATCATTCCCCTGCGGGGCTGGCGCCAGATCCTGGCGATCGTAACGACCTTCACCGTGGCGCACTCCTTCACGCTGATCGGTTCAGCCCTCAACCTGGCGCCTGCAGGCGCGTGGTTTCCGCCATTCGTGGAAACCGCCATCGCAGCGTCGATTGTGTACATGGCGCTCGAGAACATCATGGGCATCCACTTTGCGCGGCGCATGCTCATCACCGGCATCTTTGGCCTGGTCCACGGATTCGGCTTCGCCTACGGGCTGCAGGAGAATCTGCAGTTCGCGGGAACCCACCTGCTGGTATCGCTCCTCGCTTTCAACATCGGAATCGAACTGGGCCAGATCGCGGTGCTGGCACTCATGCTGCCAGCGCTCCTGCTGGTCCGGCGCTACGTACTGCCCGGCCGGGTCGGCATGATTATCCTTTCGGCGCTCGCCGCGCTGACGGCGTGGCAATGGATGCTCGATCGCGGGCACGCGCTGTTGAACGTGCCCTGGCCACGGGCGAGCCTTGCGGGGCTCGCGACGCTCGCGTT
>JBDTQZ010000315.1:0-3805 GCA_039931935.1 Burkholderiaceae bacterium
GAGCGTGTCACGGTCGATGCACCGGTGCGCACGAAAGTCAATAATGGCAACGATGCCGCACATAACCGATTCAGCTTTCCGCCGAGGGCAAATTGGACAGCCCGGAGCCCGCTACGCGGCTGCTCGCCCGAACCTCGGCGAGATACAACTCATGGTAACTGTCGACCATGCGATCGAGGCTAAAGCTTTCCTCGATTCGACTGCGGCCCGCGCGACCATGCTGGTGCGCGAGCTCGGGCTTTTCAAAGTAGCTGACGATTGCCGCCGCCAGAGCGGCCGGGTCCGCAGCGGACACCAAGCGGCCGGTCACGCCCTCTTCGACCAATTCAGCATTGCCGCCGACACGGGTGGCCACAACCGGAATCCCGCAGGCCATGGCTTCTAGAATCGTGTTGGAAATTCCCTCTCCACGCGATGGCAGCACGAAGCAGTCGAGGCCGCGCATGATTTCTGGTATGTCGGTGCGTTCCCCGGCGAACCACGCCAGTTCGCCCGCACCGCCTTCATTCAGTATGCGCATGGCTTCGGCGCGCAGCACGCCTTCGCCCGCGATGATCAACCGCATGCGACCACGCGCAGACGGATTCGTTTGCAGCGCCACGACAAACGCGCGCGCCAACGTGCTTTGATCCTTCACATGGTCCATGCGGCCCACCGTGCCCACCAGCCAGTGGTCAGAACTGCGGAATGGGCAGCCCACGATCACCGCGCGCGTGTCCGCGACCGGATGGAATCGATCCGAATCGACTCCGTTGTAGAGCTGCGCGATACGGTCGGCCGAGATACCCACCCGATCTTGCAAATAACGCTTGAGATCCTGCGAGACGGCAACGTAGCGCGACACGAACGGACTGTACGCGCGGCGCACCCATTGATAACGGCTACGCGCTCCGTCCGGGTCGATGGCGTCACGCCCGTGCTCGCCGTGGATGCGAGCCGGGACGCCCGCCCCCCACGCCGGCACCACAGCCTCCAGCGCTGCAAGGTTGCGGGTGTGGACCACTGCCGGCTGTAGTTCCCGAAAAATCTGCCATAAGCGCGGGTAGAGTTTCCAAAGGTGGCCCGGAGATTTGTGCAGCGATAGGTATTGCACGTCTTGCCGCTGCACACGCTGCATGAAAAGGGAGGAGACTTCAGTCAAGGCCAGCACCGCGTGCCGCCAGCTTGATTCAGGCAATCGGTTGATCAGATTGACAACACCGTTCTCCAGTCCACCGACGTCGAAGCGATAGACGACATGCGCAATTAAAAGCGGACCGTTGCGGTGAATCATCGGTTGGCCGTCGCTTCGAGCGCATCGTCAATCGGGCCAGACATCGCTTCGATAAATGCACTCAACCTGCGCACGCCGGCAGGAATATCGTCAGCTACGGGCGTGTAAACAGCGACCCAGGCCGAGGTATCCGACGCGCCGATCAGCCGCTGCACGGCGAGCTCGATCTTGGCGCGCACGTCACTGCTGGTGGGGTGACCAAGCCAATACCAGTGCCAGACCAGGAATTGTTCGTTCGCGCCGCGCACCACCGCGGTTCTTATCGACGTCTTCTCGCCGTTCAAATGTACGTCGAGAAGCCCACTTTCTACGAGCCGCCAGCGTTTGCGTTCTGTACTAGCAATCTGGTTCAGCGTGTTGACAAGTTCGGCCCCCTGCTTCTGGCCGCGGTACATACCCAGATAAACCCCGACGGCGCTCTCGTCGCGGCGCGCAAACGCTTGAACGTCCACCGCGGTGGGAGCGACGAGGTCCGGCGCCCAGTCGCCGGGCGCAACGGCGGCCACTTGCCAGCCGCCGCGCGGAGCAATCGCTTCGATCTGAATGGGACGCTCGTCAACTCGAGATTCAATCCACCTAGCTACGACAGGCCACGCTGCAACCGTCAGCAAGCTTGCGACCAGCACGGCGGCCACCGCCTGGATCGAGACCTCCTGCAGCCGGCCACGGTGGGCGGGGAGCGAAGTCGAACGACGTTCCCTGTCGCTCCAGCGTATGCCGATCACAAACATCCCGAACATTGCCGCACCGAAGATCAACCATCCCAACAGATTGTGATCGACGCCGGTACCCAGTCGATTGTTCGAAAAGTGCCCCAGCAACACAATGGCATACGCTCGCAGCCAGTTGCTGACCAGTGCTACCGCAAGGGCGAGGCACACAAAGACAACGCGCTTTATCGACGCCCGGTAATGGAGCCACGCAAAGAGACACCCGACCATGGATGCTGCGATCAAATAACGGACACCGGAGCACGCTTCGACGACCGACCAGCTGCCACTTGGCAGAATGAAGTAGTTGCCTTCTCGATAGACCGGGATGCCCGTCACGCGCAGTGCGCCGACCGTGAAGTCCGCAGTCCACTCCATGAGGACGGGCAATAATCCTTCTCCGAACGGCACCGCAAAAAACAGGAACCCTAAAGGGAACGTCAACTGGCGTGCCCAGGTCCGGCCGAGTACCGTTAGCGTGGTTGCGACCACCATGCCGACAGCGGCAAATTGACTGACGACAGTGGCACTGGCGAGTTCGCCCAGCAGCCACACGAAGCCCGTCGCGGCTACGACTACGAGCCCCAGCCGGAATGGTTTCAATGGCACAGACGTTAACGCCGACGACTCATGCCACGCCATCCATATTGCTATGGGTATCACGAGATAGCAGTGGCCATAGGCCGAAGATTGTCGCCACGTGTCGATCATTGAACGGGTTGTCGGCCAGAGAACGATCAGAACCGCGGCTGTGATCACGGCAAAGAGCAGCGTGACCAGGAGGCGGCTCTTGGGCACCAGAGCGTGCGCCGTGTGCGTTTCTGACGGTGTGTCAGCGTGCATTCAAACACCTATTCGCTGCATCCGCTACGACGCCTGCGTCGGGCTCGAGCAATTTACCAAAGGCCGATAAATTACGCTCCCAACAATAGTCGGCGATGATCCGGGCACGCGCCTGTTGCCCCATCGGTCGGCCAACTTCGAAGCGCGTCACCGCCACTACCTTGCGGCAGAAGTCTTCGGCATTGGCAGCGATCTCAAAGTCGACACCGGGCAAGGCCGTCACCCCGGTCGCCGCCGCGGACGACACGACTACCGGTCTCGCCATCGCCATTGCTTCAAGAATCTTGTTTTGAATGCCGCGCGCCACCCTGAGCGGAGCGACCACCACCGCCGCGTGTTGAAGATAGGGTCGCACATCGGGCACCGTACCTGTGACGATCACGCGCGGGTTGGTCGCGAGCGCCCTGACGGCCGGCGCCGGGTCCATCCCCACGATATAGAAGCGCGCGTCGCTCCGTTGCTGCGCCACTCGCGGCAAAACCTCGCGCGCGAACCACGAGACCGCATCGATGTTTGGCCAGTAATCCATCGCGCCAGTGAAGACAATCGGTACTTCGCCGGCGGCAAAAGGGGACGGGAAATCGTCGTTCGGCGCGAAATATGCGACGTCGACGCCGTTTTCGATAACTTGTACGCGCCCGTTGCATTCAGGCGCGAGCCGCAGGAACAGCTCGGCCTCGCCCCTTGTAACCAGGACCGTGGCAGCGGCCTGCGCCGCTGCGCGGCGTTCGACAGCGAGCAGCTTCAGACCCTCGCGGCGGTAGACAAAAGAAAAAGGCCAGGAGTGCTGTTCAGCAAACTGTGTCCATTTAGCGGAATCGACGTCGACCAGATCTAGCACTACACGCAAATCAGACTGCCGCTCGACGTATTGCGCCATGGCGCCCGAAAAGATCACCGCTTTGCGAATATTCTTTTCGCCAATCGTCGCCTCGACCCATCGCCGCAAATCTGCGTTACGGTAATACCGCAGCGTCAG
>JBDTQZ010000316.1:0-3799 GCA_039931935.1 Burkholderiaceae bacterium
GAATCGTTCCACTGCATCGCGATGTCCACGATCACGCCGTCCTTCTCGACGAGGGCGTGAAATATCTTCGAGTGCAGGACGCTCTTGCTGCGGTTCATGTACTCGACGAAGGCCTTGATGCCGCCCGAGAACGCGAAGTTCTCGCTCTTTCCGTCGCGCTGATCGACGAGCTCGATCTTGACTCCGTTGTTGAGGAAGGACAGTTCGCGGATCCGCCGAGCCAGAATCTCGTAGTGGAATTCGATATTGGCGAACGTCGTTTTCGCCGCCATGAAATGCACTTCGGTCCCGCGACGTTCGGTCGGGCCGGTCACCGCCAGCGGCGCAACCGGGACGCCGTCCCGGAATTCGATTTGATGTGCCAACCCGTCCCGCCAAATCCGCAGCTTGAGCCATTCCGACAGCCCGTTGACCACGGAAACGCCGACGCCGTGCAGCCCGCCGGAAACCTTGTAGGAATTCTGATCGAACTTGCCGCCCGCATGGAGCTCGGTCATGACGATCTCGGCCGCGGAACGCTTCAGCTCGTCGTCGTGCTTGATGTCAGTCGGAATTCCGCGCCCGTTGTCGACCACCGAGATCGAGTTGTCGGCGTGTATGACTACCTTGATGTCGTCGCAATACCCAGCGAGCGCTTCGTCGATGGCGTTGTCGAGCACTTCGAACACCATGTGATGCAGTCCCGTGCCATCGGACGTGTCGCCGATGTACATGCCGGGCCGCTTGCGCACAGCCTCGAGGCCCTTGAGCACTTGGATGCTGTTGGAATCGTAGTCGCTGCCGTTGTCGATAGGCTTGGGATTCGGTTCAGTCATGCGCTAGTTTCTCTTTCTTTGTGGCCTTCTAATGCGTCGACGCCGACTCGGAGTCGGCGCCACAGGCGGGGCTCACACGTGCATTTCGTCAGATGCGCATGGGCATCACGACGTACTTGTAATCACCGCGATCGGGCATTGTTATCAGCGCGCTGGAATTGGCGTCTCCGAACGCCAGTAGGACGCGCTCGGTCGCGAGGTTGTGCAGAACGTCCAGCAAATAAGTGATGTTGAATCCGATGTCGAGCGCTTCGCCCTTGTAATCGATCTCGAGTTCCTCTTCCGCTTCTTCCTGTTCGCTGTTGGTGCAGATAATCTTGAGCTGATCGGTGCCAAGGACAAATCTGACGCCGCGAAATTTTTCGTTCGAAAGAATGGCCGCGCGCTGCAGCGCCTGTAACAGTTCGGTCCGCGAAAGATCGATCTGCTTCGAGTGCCCTGTAGGAATGACACGGTTATAGTCCGGAAACTTTCCGTCGACGACCTTGCTTACCAATTCAATGTTGGCGAAGCGAAACCGCACTTGGTTTGCGAGCAGGTCGATGGTCAGCTCGTCGTCACTTTCTTCAAGAAGCTTGCCGACCTCCAGCACCGTCTTGCGCGGAAGGATCACTTCCTGCCGCGTATAGCTTCCGGGAACCGAAAGGCTGGCGTACGACAGCCGGTGGCCGTCTGTCGCCACTGTCTGCAGCGAGCCCTTGTCCACGACCAGCAACATCCCGTTGAGGTAATAGCGGATGTCCTGCTGCGCCATCGCGAATTCGGCAAGCTTGAGCAAACCGCGAAAATCACGTTGTGGCAGCGTGATCGTCTGCTGCTGTTCCTGCGCAATACTGATGCGTGGGTAATCGCCGGCCGGCAGTGTTTGCAGGTTAAAGCGCGAGCGATTCGCGCGCACGGTCATCTTGCTCGCCGAGGTGTCGATATTCAACGTTGCGTCGTCGGGAAGAGCCCTTAACAAATCCTGAAGCTTGCGTGCTGCGACCGTGACCGACTGGTCCTGTTTTCCCGCGAGCTCGCTGTGTGCGGTGATCTGCATTTCGAGATCGGTGGCGGTCATGAACAGCCGTCCGTCTTTTTGCTCGACGAGAACGTTAGCGAGTATTGGCAAAGTATGCCGGCGCTCGACAATGCCTGAAACAGCCTGCAAAGGTTTCAGCAATGCGTCTCTTGGTATTTGCTTTAATTGCATTATCTCAACCTAAGAACAGCTAATAGGAGATTGCATGCAACCGGGACAAGTACGGAAAACCCAGCGTTGTCCGGCACTTGGGTTCCATGCCTCGCGCTGTACAAATCGTGTGGGGCCTGTTGACGGTTTGGGGATAGAAACTGAGGTGCACATTTGAGGCGGTTAATCAACAAATTATAAACTGTTTCGAGGTCGATTCATACAGCGCCGGCACTAGTTGCGAAGGACCTGCAGCAGGAAATTTACGTCATGACTCATTTCCGGCAGGGATTCCCGAAGCTTCGCAATCTGGCGGCAGGCATGGAGCACGGTCGTGTGGTCGCGACCGCCGAAATTGCTGCCGATTTCGGGAAGCGAAAGCTGGGTAAGTTCCTTGGCCAGCGCCATCGCGACTTGGCGCGGCCGGGCGATCGCGCGTGACCTCTTTTTCGAGTGCATGTCGGAGACCCGAATCTTGTAGTAGTCAGCAACGGTTTTCTGGATGTTCTCGATCGAAATCTGCCGGTTCTGCACCGCGAGCAGATCGCGCAAAGCATCCTTGGCGACGGTCAGGGAAATCTCCTGGCCGTGGAAGCTTGAGTACGCGGTGACACGCTTCAGCGCGCCTTCGAGCTCGCGCACGTTGGAACGTATGTGCTTGGCGATAAAGAATGCGACTTGCTCGTCGAGCTTCATTGCTGTTTGTGCGGCCTTGGACAGAAGAATCGCCACCCGCATTTCGAGTTCTGGCGGTTCGAGCGCCACCGTAAGACCCCATCCGAAGCGGGAGATGAGCCGTTCCTCGATGCCGGCGATTTCCTTCGGATAGGTGTCGCAGGTGATCACGACCTGCTTGTGCGCCTCGATCAGCGTATTGAAGAGGTAGAAAAACTCCTCCTGAGTGCGGCTCTTGTTGCTGAAGAACTGGATGTCGTCGATGAGCAAAAGGTCGAGCGAGCGGTAATAACGTTTGAACTCGTCGAACGCCTTGTGCTGATAGGCGCGAACGACGTCGGACACATACGTCTCGGCATGGATGTAGCGTATGCGCGCGCTTGGATTGTTTTCGAGAATGTGATTGCCGATGGCCTGGATCAGATGCGTTTTTCCGAGACCGACGCCGCCGTAGACGAATAGCGGGTTGTACGAAGTCGGATGCTCGGCTACCTGAAGGCCGCCTGCGCGGGCGAGTTGATTGGCCTTGCCGGACACGAAGGTCTCGAAGGTGAATCCGGGATTGAGGCTCGCCTGCTCGCCGCGGCGAGCTGCCACGGGCTTGGGTTCCGGAGCGCTCGCGGCAGTCGCACCGGTCGCACCGGTCGCCGGCGCCGGGCGGTCCGCAGCGTCGGCGACGACAAATGCGAGCCGAAGCGGACGGCCCACCGCGACCGCCGCAAGCTCTTCGATGCGGCCCGCGAAGCGTTCCTTGACCCATTGCAGCACAAAGCGGTTGGGCGCAATCAGGCGCAATCCTTCTCCGGCGAGTTCGAGCCGAAGCGGGCGAATCCAGGTGTTGAACTGCTGTTGCGTCAACTCTCGCTGAAACGACTCGAGGCAACTCTGCCAGAATGCGGGGGTCGACATTGATAAGCTGCTGGGGAGCCAAGCTGGAAAAAAGAGCGGGCACCGTATGGGGCCCGTCGAAGCCATTGTACTCCGCTCCAAGTCGAGTTATCCACAGCGCGCAAGCGACCCTGATCCTTGACAGAGTGGTACGCAAAGCGCTCTAATGTAAGGCTTTTTCCATCGAAGGCGGCACTATGAAACGTACCTACCAACCCTCCGTCGTTCGCCGCAAGCGAACACACGGTTT
>JBDTQZ010000317.1:0-3798 GCA_039931935.1 Burkholderiaceae bacterium
CGCGACCGTCCAATTGGTGAGTTCGCCACTCATGGCCTGGCGCCGGATGAACTCGATCATTTCTGGCTTCTGGAACCGCCATACCTCTGATGCCACAGAATAGTTGCGCAACAAGCCGTCGATAAACGGCCATGCGGAAGCAGCACGTAATTAAAACCAGCTTTCCGGAATGATCAGCACGTCCCCAGGCTTCATTTCGACGTTTTGTGTGATTTTTCCGTTTTTGACCAAGTCCTTTAGACGCACCGAATAACGTTTATTACCTTCCGAAGTTCGAAGAATGGTGGCATTGTTGCCATCGGCAAACTCGGTAAGTCCGCCCACTGCGATCATTACGTCCAGCAACGTCATCTTGAGCTTGTAAGGCAAAAACTGAGGTTTGGTCGCTTGCCCGATGACTCGGATCTGCTCGCTATAAGGCCCAACGAATTGAGTTACGATCACCGTTACCACCGGATCTCGGACATACTTCGACAGCTGCTTCTCGATGTCTCGCGCAACCTCGATAGAATTCTTGCCCTGAACTTCAAGTTCATCCACCAGCGGAGTCGAGAGCTTTCCGTCGGGCCGAACAGGAACACTCAGCGAGAGTTCCGGGTTACGCCAAACAATGATGTTCAGAGTGTCGCCAGCACCCACTATGTAGCTATAGTCGTCGGTATCCGCCACGATCGGAGCCGGAGGGAAGCTAGGAGAAAAGAGCGAGCAGCCTGCGTAGAACGAGGCAAGCACAGCCAGTCCTGCCAAACGAGCGACTCGATTGGCGACATCTACAAAACGGTTCAAGGCAATCCCCTGGGTAAAACCGGCGTTGGCCGGGTGACAGCGACAGCCAATATACCGTACTTCCCCTCGTAAACCTGTGACGTAATGCCGCCTTGACATACGATAGAGCGGCAACCAATCAGGCTTTGCAACCTGCGAAAATTATGAGGCCCCGCTGCTTCACGCAGCCTCGTTCCTTTGGTAACATTGCCGTCTCATACGTTAGCCATGCACAGAATCCTATTCGTTTGCCTCGGAAATATTTGCCGGTCCCCTCTAGCAGAAGGCGTCTTACGCAGGCTTTCTAGTCGACGCGGACTCTCCCGCCACTTCGTCGCCGATTCTGCCGGTACCCATGCGCAGTCCCACGCTGGGCAACGTCCCGATCCCCGAGCAATACAGGTTGCCACGTTGCGCGGCTACAACGGTCTGAACAAGCACAAGGCCCGTGCTCTCACTGAGAAGGATCTTGAAAAATTCGACCGCATCGTCGCGATGGACAGCAACAACCTTGCACATCTTCGCAAGATTTGCCCGCCCCAGTTCCAGCACAAGTTGCACTTGCTGCTCGAATTCGCTGAACCCCAGATTTCACCGGATATTCCTGATCCGTACTATGGCAGCGTGGAGGGGTTCGAGCGCGTTCTCGATTTATGTGAAGCGGGCGTTGCCGGGTTGATCGATTTCTGTATGCGGCAACCTTCTGGTCAAGCTGCTCAAACCCGATAGTAGTCGCGATACCATGCAATGAACCGCTCGACTCCGACTCGTACCGGGGTATTCGGCACGAACCCAACCCATTCCTCTAGCGCATCAGTGTTTGCGTAGGTTTCAGGCACATCGCCATCCTGTAGTGGGAGCAGCCGCTTTTGCGCTTCGCGGCCAAGCGCCTGCTCGATGCAGGAAACGAAATCCAGCAACTCCACCGGGTTGTTGTTGCCTATGTTGAAGAGGCGATACGGGACGTTGCTGGTGGCGGGGTTCGGATTGGATGGAATGTATTCGGAATCGACGCTGGCAGTCCGATCGAGCACTCGCACCACGCCTTCGACGATGTCGTCCACATAGGTGAAGTCGCGCCGCATTCGGCCATGATTGAACACATCGATCGGCCGCCCTTCGAGGATTGCCTTGGTGAAAAGAAAGAGCGCCATGTCGGGCCGGCCCCAAGGCCCATAGACGGTAAAAAATCGCAGTCCTGTCGTCGGCAATCCATACAGATGGCTGTACGTGTGCGCCATCAACTCGTTGGCTTTCTTGGTGGCTGCATACAGGCTGACGGGGTGGTCGACACTTTGGCTTTCGGAAAATGGCATGTTGGTGTTGCCGCCGTAAACGCTCGAGCTCGACGCATAAACCAAGTGCTGGGCCCCGCCGTGCCTGCAGCCTTCGAGGATGTTGACGAATCCCACGAGGTTCGCGTCCACATAGGCATGAGGGTTGAGCAGCGAGTACCGAACGCCCGCTTGAGCCGCCAAATGGATCACCCGATCGAACTTCTCGGCGCTGAACAACCCCACCATCCCCGCTCGGTCCCCGACGTCCATCCGCACGAACCGAAAACCAGGGTGCGCTTGTAGTCGTTCCAGGCGATTTTGCTTGAGCGTGACGTCGTAGTAGTCATTGAGATTGTCGAGGCCGACCACCTCATCGCCGCGAGCGAGCAGCCGCAGGGCTGCGGTCATCCCGATGAAGCCGGCCGCGCCGGTAACAAGAATTTTCATGCTTTGCTGCTGCTGGTGAATTGCAAGCCCGTGATGGTAGCTTGCGCGCCCCGACGTCTTCGCGCGTCTGGAGCCATCACGCGCATTACCGGCAATATTCCACTTTTCGCACCCGTGCAAGCCGCGCCAAACAGCCATCAGGTGCAAGAATCCGGCCGGCTCCATTTCTTGAACGACCAATGTCTAGTAACTACTCGCGCCGCGATCCTCAGAACCAGAGTAAGCGCGGCGACGAGCGGTTCGAAACGGTCATGGCCGTGCGGACCGAAACCGGTCGGGGATCGACCCGCGACGTGAGCGCGACCGGGATTTATTTCGAATCCGACGCAAGCCGCGAGGTTGGGTCGATCGTCAATTTCGTGCTCGAAGTGATCGTTTCAGGCGAGACGCAGCACCTCGTTTGCGAAGGCAAAGTCGTGCGAATCGAGCATCTACCCGCCGGCGGTATCGGCGTTGCCGCCCAGTTGCGGACTCTGTATTTTTGCGGCGCTGGGCATGACGAAGTGGCGGCAGTGCCGCCAGTGCCCGCGGCGCTCGAAGGAGAACTCTGAAGCGCTTACCCCCACTAGGCGCCAGTCGGGCCGCTCGTCGTTACTGTTGTACCAAATTTCCGGAGAACCTAATTGTTCCAAACTGTTGATCACAGGCAGGGCATGGCTCACAATTCCGCAGTCCGTTCCGCTTGTGCGCAGGTGGACGGCAAATCGCCAATCGCCTCGTGTCAAGCCATAGGCTCCCCTTCTACAGGTCGTTACGATCGAACAGGCGCGAAAGCGCGCCACATGTGGGGGCCCACATAAAATGAGGCACGCTCCTGTGCGCAAGCTCGTTCATGCAAGTTTGCGCAGCATGTTTTCCAGGTTCCCCCGACAAACCCGGTTTGCCATCTACCGATCGTTCGTAGATTGCGACCCAACACCGGACTCACGGCTGATGCTCAAGATTGCCGACACTAAAGAAGAACTCGAAGCCTGCTTCAGGCTACTTCACGATGCCTACGTGGTCAGCGGATTTCAAAAGCCGGACTCGTCCGGAATGCGTGCCACGATCTACCACGCGCTGCCGACCACCACCACGCTTTGCGCCAAGTACGAGGGCGAAGTCGTCGGCACCATGTCGCTGATTCGGGAAAGCGCGTTCGGTTTCCCAATGCAAACGGTCTTTGACTTGCAGGCAGTCCGCGCCAAGGGCGGCAACATCGCCGAGGTTTCAGCGCTCGCGGTGCATCCGAAGTATCGGCGCACTGGCGGCGCGATCCTGTTCCCGCTGATGAAGTTCATGTACGAGTACTGCACGACCTTCTTCGACA
>JBDTQZ010000318.1:0-3793 GCA_039931935.1 Burkholderiaceae bacterium
GACGATCTTTATCGAAGCGCCGGCGGCGAGCGGAAACCAAAGTGCTCCCGCCTGCATCGCCGCACCGGCAAGCATCGGCGCCACCATGCGACCGGCCGCACGCGCCAGTTGCGAGACGCCCGCGGCCCAGGCGCGCTCATGAGGCGGAACGATTGCCATCAGGTACGACTGTCGGGTCGGCACATCCATGTCGGACAACCCCTCGCGCAAGATGAAGAGCGCAGCGGCAACGCCAAAAGTCGGCGCGATGGGCAGCGTCAGCAATAACAGACTCGATGGAATGTGGGTGAACACCATCGTGTTTATCAGACCGATACGACCCGCAAGCCACGCGGCGACGAAGTGCGAGACCACCGTCATCAGTCGCGCCGCTACGAACAGCAAGGCGAGTTCGGCTTCGTTGACACCAAAGCGCGCGTAAAAAAAATAAGCGATCAGCGCCGATCCGATGAAACCGCCGCCGACGGCGTCGAGCGCCGACAGCCAGGAGAACTTGCGGACCTCGCGCCGAATGCTGGGCGGCGCATCGTGCGCGAGATCGGCCAGCGAAGGCAATGGAGCGCTTTCGACGCGCGACGACAACCGCCAATAGAGCCAAGCCACGATAAGCGCCAACGCGGAATACACGAGCACGGTGGAGTCGTACGCATGCAGTTCGGCCACGTGCAAACGATCACGGAGTAACGCCGGTAACGCGGCGAGAAGCGCGCCAGCCGCACCGCCAACATCAGCTATCGCGTTGTAACGCGCGAACACCATCGTGCGCTCGGCATCCGTCGCCGTTGCAGGCAAGATCGCTTGCTCCAGTGCTTGCGCGGCTCCGCGATCCGAGCCCTGGGTATTCAGCATGCCGAAAAACGCCGTGAGCGCCACTGCCCACAGCGCGTCGGTCGCGACCAGCAACGCGCCGCCGACGGCAGTCAGCAGCGCGAGCGTCACCAAGCTTCGACGCCGCCCGATCTTGTCGGCAAAGTAGGTACCGAAGATCGTGCCCGCCAGCACACCCGCCATCCCGGCGCTCAATACGATGCCGAGCGCGGCTTCGTCGAACCCACGCTTCGCCAGATATACCGCCGCCAGAACGCTGATCGCGCCCGCGGCGAGGCCGCGCAGCAATGCAGCGCCATAGATCAGCAGGCGATCGTTATCGGTGTTCACTTGTTCCGCCACGATTCCAGACGCCCATACACTTTAGCGGCTCGAAGAGCCCGCTCATGATTCATCGTCGCGTCATCGCCCACCTCGACATGGATGCGTTCTACGCGTCGGTCGAGTTATTGCGCTATCCCGAGCTGCGCGGCCACCCAGTTGTCATTGGAGGCGGCTCACGGCAGCAGCCATTCTGGGAGAAGGATTCAACCACGGGCGAACTGCGGCGCGTGTTTGCGCGCCTGCGCGACTACGTCGGACGGGGTGTGATCACCACGGCGACCTACGAGGCGCGTGCGTTCGGCGTCAACTCAGCGATGGGCCTGATGAAAGCCGCGAAGAAAGTGCCCGATGCGATCTTGTTGCCGACGGATTTCGACGAGTACCGAAGGTACTCGAGGCTGTTCAAGGCCGCCGTGCAAGCGATAGCGCCCCAAACCGAAGACCGTGGCATTGACGAGATCTATTTCGACCTCACCGATGAAATCGCCGCACGCGTGTCGGCGGATACCGACGCCAACCGCACCGACGTGGCTGACTTGCAAGGAGCGGACACATGGTGGTCAGCGCGCGAGATCGCGCGCGAATTGAAACAGGCCGTGCGCGATGCGACTGGACTTTCGTGTTCGATCGGGCTCGCGCCGAACAAGCTGATTGCGAAGATCGCCTCGGAACTCGACAAGCCCGACGGACTCGCGATCGTCACCGAAGCCGAGATCGAGGCGCGCCTGTGGCCGATGCCGGTGCGGCGTTTGCACGGGGTGGGGCCGAAGGCATCAGTGAAACTCGCGCGGCTCGGCATCGCGACGATCGGCGAGCTCGCACAGGCCGACCCGGCATGGCTTGCACAACATTTCGGCAAGGCTAACGCGGCGTGGATGCACGATGCCGCCCGCGGCCACGATGACCGCCCGGTCGTGACATTCTCAGAGCCGCAGTCAATGAGCCGCGAAACGACGTTCGAGCGCGACCTGCACGCGGTGCGCGACCGTGCGCAGCTGACGCGCATCTTTACCGAACTGTGTGTCGAGCTCAGTGACGATCTGCAACGCAAGCGCTATTCGAGCCGAACAATCGGGATCAAGCTGCGCTTTGAGAACTTCAAAACGGTGACGCGCGACAACACGCTGCCTGTTCCGACCGACGACGCCGATCAGATCCGGCGTGCCGCCGGCGAATGCCTGAAGCGTGTGGACTTGACGAAGCGGATTCGGCTGCTCGGCGTACGCGCGGCCAACCTGGCGCCGACGAGCTAGGCCTCGACTAGATGGCCGCGGGCCGCGCGCCGCGGTGAAACCAAAGTACCGACAGCATCACCGCCATAAGCGCGAACAGGGCCGCGACCGCGCTGAAAAACGCGCTGACCTCGGTTTC
Organism: Burkholderiaceae bacterium; assembly: GCA_039931935.1. Classification (GTDB taxonomy): domain Bacteria; phylum Pseudomonadota; class Gammaproteobacteria; order Burkholderiales; family Burkholderiaceae_F; genus JACCZX01. Next base: position 2,524 of record JBDTQZ010000318.1, read on the forward strand.
CTTGCGCTCCATTGACAGCTTGGTGCTCAAGTTCGCATACACCTTGCGCAAATCGGCACCGGTGCCTGCATGAAAATATTCGCCGCCGGTCATCTTGGCGACCGCCTTCAGCGTCTCTTCGTCGAGGCGTACGTAAAAAGAATAGTTATCCATGCTGATCGTCGTGCCTTCGATCGTGCCGAAGCCGACGGTGTAGACGCGCACGCCACGCTCGGCCGCCATTTTCGCGACCTCGATCGGGTCCGGCCCGGCGGTGCGGCGACCATCGCTCAACAGAATGATGACGCCAGACGCATACGAACCGGGTGCAGCCGGCTGGACTACTTTCTTGGGGTCGGTCTTGCGCGGAGCATCGATCGCCACGGCGCCGCCAGGGTGGCCGCGCGATCGGGCCTGGTTTGCGATCACCGTTTCGATGTCGATGCCCTCCTCGGGAAACAGCATCGCCAGCGCAAGAATCAACCCGCTGCCGGTCGCGGTCGCGCGCTGCAACTGAAAGCGATCGATCGCATCGAGCATGTCCTGCTTGTTGTCGGTCGGCGTCTGCACGACGTTGGCGGTGCCCGCAAACGAGACGATGCCAAGGCGCACGTTGCGAGGCAGCTCTTCGATGAACGACCTCGCTGCGACTTGCGCGGCACTGATCCGCGTCGGCTCGACATCAGTCGCCTGCATGCTGCGCGATACGTCCATTGCCATCGCGATCGTCATATATTGGGACGGCAAAACAACCGACGCGGTCGGGCGCGCGATCGCCACGATCGCGGCAGCCAGGGCGATCAGGAACAGCGCCGGTGGCACGTGACGGCGGAAACGCTGGCCGCGCACCGCCTCGCGCACCAAAATCAGGCTCGAGTAGCGAATCGCCGAGCGTTTGCGCCGGCGCAGGATGAAAATGTAGCCGGCGATCAGCAACGGAACCGCCAGCAACAGCCAGAGCATGTCCGGCCACAAAAAACGCATCGTTAATCTCTCTTAGCGCCTTATTCGCGTCATAAGGCGACGCCACCACAACTTCGGGCGCGAACCATTTTCCCGAAAGTGTGCTCATATGACAGGCCGAATACCGGCGCCGTTCCTGCCAGCACCTGATCACTCTATCACCCGTCCGTGCTATTTTTTCTCAATGAAACGTCCCGCGCTTTATAGCGCCGCGCGACCGGCACACAATCCCCCGCGTGCACCGGCGGAAGCGCCGGCCGCGGGCGCGGCGACCTCTGTGCCCGTTCGCTCCGGACGCACTCGTTCCCCGATCGGCTCATTTATGCAG
>JBDTQZ010000319.1:0-3783 GCA_039931935.1 Burkholderiaceae bacterium
GCCGCTACCCGGCGAGATGAAGCAAGCCGATGGGGGGATCGCCGTCATCGAACAGATCGGCGCGCTGTTGGATGCGTTGCCGGCGCGCATCGGCGGCGTCGCACCCATCTACGCAGTCGAGCTACGTGACGCCGATTTGCTGACGCCGCGCTTGGTGCGAACGCTGCGCGAGCGCGGTGCGCGGCTGTGCCTCGCCCTGCACCCGCGCATGCCGGTCGCGGCGCGCCAGAGCGCTGCGCTGCGTGCGATGGATGCGCTCAATGATGAAGGCGACGATTGGCGCCTGAAAGGACCGCTCGTCGTTCGCTGGAACCTCGCGGCTGGATTGCGATACGAAGAAGCCCGTACGCGTTATGCACCATTCGATCGGCTCCTGGACCCCGATATCCCGACGCGCGGCACACTCGCTCACCTGATCCACGTAGCCATCAAGAGCGAGCAGCCGAGCTACATCATTGCGAACAACAAGGCAGAGGGCAGTGCACCGTTGACGCTGATCGAGCTCGCGAAGGCGGTCGTTCGCTAGCGCGCCTATTTCGGTGTGACCGCGCCGGCAGCCGGCCAGTCGCTGTCTCCGACTCGCTTTAGCGTCATCTCGAAGACCCGAACGGGATCGCCGCTTGCGACGATCCGCTCGCCGATCTCGTGCAGGACGTCGCCCTTGATGGTTGCCGTGTAGCGAATCATCGCGGGTCCCGCAGGTATTTCCCATGTGTAGCCATCCGCTGTTGGCTTGAACGTAAAGTCTCCCGCATAGCCCTGCGCGTACGAGCGCATGCTGTACGTGCGTGTTGAAGGGTTATACGAGACGATGCCAAACGCGTTAAACGTGACATGGCCGTCGGCGTCATAGCCGCGACCTTCGATCACTTTCAGCGAACCACCGAGAAACGGACCGATACGTTCGGTCTGCGTGCTCACACGCTTCTCGCCGGAAGGTGCGGTCACCGTCGCTGTGCCGCGCCATACGCCGTTCATGGCCTGCAGACGCGCCATTGCCTCCTTTTGAGCGGCGATGAGCTTCGCTGAATCACCAAATTGCTGCGCGGCGGCGGGCGCGATGAGGCAGCCCATCAGTGTCAAGCCAAAGATAATTCTTGTTCGTTTCACTTGTCTTTGCTCCTCACTTCGAGTGCTGGTGGCCAACAGCGTCGACGGCCAAATAGCGTACGCCCTGCGTCTCGAGAAAGTGTAGGGCGTCGTCCACCAGTTTTAGCATCGCCACCGTAGCGCAGGCACCCGCCGCGATCGCAAGCGGCGCCACGACCGATACCGAGCGCCAGTGCTCAACGGGCCATCCGGTGCGCGGATCGAGTAGATGAGAATAACGCCGGCCCTCGTGTACGAAGAAGCGTTCGTAATCGCCCGAGGTCGCCATCGCGCCGTGAGGCACGTTCAGATGCGCGATCGTCACGCCCGGTTCGCCGCGCGGGTCTTGCACCGCGACGCGCCACGGCAGGCCGTCGGCGTGCGGGCCGATGACACGTACATCGCCGCCAAGATTGACAAGGCCGTGTTCTCCGCCCAGGTCGACGACGATCGCGGCTGCGCGATCAGCCGCGTATTCCTTACCGATGCCGCCGAAATCGATCTCCATGCCCGCGCGCAGGCGCAACGTCGGCGCATGCCATTCGAGCTTTGTCCATCCCACGCGCTGCAGCACCTGATCGAGCGCGTCTTGCGAAGGCACGCGCCCTGTCTTGAAATCCCATGCCCGGCGCAACACGCCACTGGTGAGGTCGAACGCACCGTCGCTTTGCGCATGGAGCAAGGACGCGAAGTCAAGCAGGCCCGCGGTTTCCGCATCAACGGTGATCGCCGCGCTGCCCGCGGCACGATTGATTGCCGTGGTGACGCTGTCGTCTCGATAGCGCGAATACTTCGCTTCGATCCGACGTACCTCGGCAATCGCAGCGTCCGACCAATGCCGCGCGGTCGCGTCATCCGGCGCGTAGACGCGCACTTCGCAGTGCGACGCCATCGCTCGAAAGGTAAAGGAGTACGAAGTGAGTTGCACGCGCAGCCCGAGAGAAGCTGCGCGATGCTAACGCCTGATCAGAACTTCTTGCTTACGCCTACTTGATACAGCTGCGCCTTGAAGTCCTGCAGCCCAAGACTGCCGTCGCCGCCGATACGCCAGTCGCCGCGCTGCTCGTAATACTCGGCCCTGCCGTCGACCGTCCAGCCACCCGGGAATGACTTTGCGAGTTTCAGGCCGGGCGTAATGCCGCCGAACGCTGATAGTCGCTGGTCGCTGGTGTAGAACGCGTTCGGATTGATCGCGTATCCAGGTGGGAAAGGTGCTCCCAGAGCCGCGTCATAAACCGGATCGTAGTAAAAGAACGCGGCGCTTTGCGTTGTGTACCGCAGGCTAGGCGTCAGCGTGAACCCGTGCGGAAGCTCTTGAGCCCATTCGATCGTGCCGGTATGAGCGTTGATCTCCCAATCGTCGTGATAGTAGCGGTACGACGTCCGCAATGCGGCGTTCAACCCATCAAAGTAATGGTTCCAACGGATCAGCGCGGCTAGCTGATCGCGTTTGTCGGGGCGCTGGTCGACGCCGAAAATTGCTTTGTACGGGTCTGTCAGATAGCCGCTCTGGCGCGCGTAATACAGATTGATCTGCCCCGTATCGTTGCGGCTTAATACCTGCGTGATGCCCACGATGCCGTCGAGCGTGTTCTTCGTGCGCGTGAAAACCGGACCATCCTGCGGGAAAATTTCGTCGGACGAGTAGCCAAAGCCGATCGTAAACGTCGTGTTCTGATCTGGCGTGGCATGGCGCAGCGTCACGCCGCCCGCGATCGACTTATAGTCGTCCTCTGTCGAATATGCACCGCGCACCGAAATCGCGGTGCGGCCGAAATACTTGGTAACGGTGATATCGCCGGCAGCACGCTTGTCTTCGACACCCTGTCCAGATGCACCCGACAGCGTCGTGTGGTAATAGGGTGACGCGCCGGTGATGTTGTCATATACCGCGCCGATCTCGAAGACCCAGCTGTCGCTGATCGGCGCCAGCATATAGAGCGCCGGCGACTTTACGGTCATACGCTCGCCGTTGTTGTTGACGCCTCCGGACTCCTGATAGTCGCGGTAGTACAGATACTTGAACTGAATCAGGGTCGCATTCGGCACCGTTACCTGCGCGTGCACAGACGGCACTACACCCGGTAACGCCAACGCGGCAGCGAGGATGGAGCCGGTTTTTGCGGGGGTTCGCATCAGTTGCACCCGCAACCGCCGCCGCCCACGCTCGTTCCGCCGGATGCGCCTTCTTTGCTGAAATAGGTGTGCTCTTCAAAGCGCGTTTGCAGCGGGTCCGAATCGAACGCCATATCGGGTTTGGCGAGATTGCCCTTCTGCCACGGCTGCACCGTCTCGCATCCCATCAGAACAATGCTAGCCGCGACGACGCCGGTGCAAGTAATCAAACGAGCGATCGATTTCTTCATCGCCATCCCTTATTTACGTGCCGCACTTAGCGCAGACTGGATTTCGCGCTCGAGTTCTTCGCGTTGGCTGTCTTTAAAGCCAACGTGAACCGCGCGCACCTTGCCATCGGCGCCGATCAGAAACGATGTCGGCATACCCTTCGGCTGATAGACTTCGGCGACCTTGCCCGTCGTGTCGTACGCGACAGCAAACTTGGCCGGCGTCCCAGCGAGAAACTTGTCGGCGTCTTCACGCTTCTGGTCGACATTGATGCCGACGACGGTGAAGCCGCGTCCGCCGTACTTGGCCTGCATCTCATTCATCCACGGAAATGACTGTTTGCACGGC
>JBDTQZ010000320.1:0-3779 GCA_039931935.1 Burkholderiaceae bacterium
ATCACCGGCCGGCGCCACTGCTTCCACTACGAGTACGAGGTCGGCTACGACGACGACGGCCGCATCCTCGGCGCCGAGCTGACGATGGTCTCGCGCGCCGGCTTCTCGGCCGACCTCTCCGGGCCGGTGATGACGCGCGCGATCTGCCATTTCGACAACGCCTACTGGCTGCCCGACGTCGCCATCCACGGCTACTCGGGGCGCACCAACACGCAGAGCAATACCGCGTTTCGCGGCTTCGGCGGGCCGCAGGGCGCGATCGCGATCGAAAACATCGTCGATTCGATCGCCCGCCTCCTCGGCAAGGATTCGCTCGACGTCCGGCGTGTCAATTTCTACGGCCCGAGCCCGCGCGCCAGCGCGCCGGGCGAGCGCAACGTCACGCCGTACGGTCAGGTCGTCGACGACAACATCGTCGTCGAGCTCGTCGACGAGCTCGAGGCGTCGTCGCGCTACCGCGAGCGCAGGCGCGAGATCGCGGCGTTCAACGCGACGAGCGAAGTGCTCAAGCGCGGGATCGCGCTGACCCCGGTCAAGTTCGGCATCTCGTTCAACCTGGTCCACCTGAACCAGGCCGGCGCGCTCGTCCACGTCTATGGTGACGGCTCGGTGCTCGTCAACCACGGCGGCACGGAGATGGGCCAGGGGCTGAACACCAAGGTCGCGCAGGTCGTCGCCCACGAGCTCGGTCTCGACATCGCTGCGGTCCGCGTCACCGCGACCGACACGCAGAAGGTCGCCAACACGTCGGCAACGGCCGCATCGACCGGCAGCGACCTCAACGGCAAGGCGGCACAGGATGCAGCGCGGCAGATCAAGGCCCGGCTGGTCACCTTCGCCGCAGAACGGCACGGCGTCGACGCGAGCGAGGTCAAATTTGCCGCCGGCGCTGTCGCGATCGGCGCGAACAAGACCGTTCCGTTCCGCGAGCTCGTCGTCGACGCCTACATGGCGCGAGTCCAGCTCTGGTCCGACGGCTTCTACGCAACCCCCGGCCTCTCGTGGGACAAGGAGACGATGCAGGGCCGGCCATTCTTCTACTTCGCCTACGGCGCGGCCGTGAGCGAAGTCGTCATCGACACGCTGACCGGCGAATGGAAGTTGCTCGCCGCCCACGTCCTCCACGACGCCGGCCGCTCGCTCAATCCTGCGATCGACATCGGCCAGGTCGAAGGCGGCTTCATCCAGGGCATGGGCTGGCTCACCACCGAACAGCTGTGGTGGAATCCCGATGGCAAACTGATGACGCATGCACCATCGACCTACAAGATCCCGGCGATCTCGGACTGCCCCGACGATTTCCGGGTCAAGCTGTTCAAGAACAGCAACGTGGCCGACAGCATCCACCGCTCCAAGGCCGCCGGCGAACCGCCGCTGCTGCTGCCATTTTCGGTCTTCTTCGCGATCCGCGACGCGATTGCCAGCGTGGCGGAATACCGGATCAACCCGCCGTTGAATGCGCCGGCCACCAACGAGGAAATTTTGAGGGCGGTGGAAGCGGTCGCTGATCAAAGCTACCGTCATTCCCGGCAGAGCCTGCCCTCGAATGTCTGAATCGGGGGCGGGAATCCATAGACCCGTGGATAAGACCTTCTACGTCTACATGCTGGCTAGCGCCCGATACGGAACTCTATATCTTGGTGTCACATCAAACTTGCCAGGACGTGTTTGGCAACATCGGGAAGGGGTGATGGAGGGGTTTTACGAAAAAATATGGGGTAAAGCAGCTTGTGTGGTTTGAGATTCATGCCGACGCGATTTCTGCGATTACACGAGAAAAGCAACTCAAAAAATGGAATCGCGCGTGGAAGATCAACTTGATTTAGCAAGAAAACCCATACTGGCGCGATTTGTATGAAGATATCGTGGTTTAACCTGCCTATGGATTCCCGCTTGCAGCGCGCACACAGGCTTGCAAGCCTGTGCCGTTACGCAGGCAGGCAGCAGAGCTGCCTGAACCCCTGCTTCACCCTGCGCGGGAATGACGTGGTTTTGATTACCTTACCCACTCAAAACCACAGTGAGCCATAAATTGATATCCATGAACTGGCTGCAAGCCCTAACCACCCTCGACATAGATCACCCCCCAGCAGTACTGATCACCGTCGCGCAGATCGAAGGCTCCTGCCCACGTGAAGCCGGCGCCAAGATGCTGGTCACCGCCACCGCGCAGTTCGACACCATCGGCGGCGGCCATCTGGAATTGCAAGCCTGCGCTATCGCACGCGACATGCTGCGCCGGCCGGCCGGCACGCTGGCGACGGAGCGCCATTTGGAACGCTTTGCGCTCGGCCCCGGCCTCGGTCAATGCTGCGGCGGCGTCGTGCATCTGGCGTTCGAGCGCATCAGCGCGAATACCGACTGGCGGATTTTGTCCGACCGATTGCAGCAGGGACAGGACAGCTGGCGCCTGCTGGCGCTGGAGTCGCTCGCGCCGGCCATGTTGGTCGATGCCGATTCTGTACTGCTGGAAGGTACCGTACCCGGCTTACAACCAACGCTCAACGCCAGCCCGACGAAACGGATTCAGCGCGATGCCGCAGGCGCGCGCTGGCTGGTCGATGCCTGCCTGGCCGTGCGCCCGCATCTGATTCTGTTCGGCGCCGGCCATGTCGGTGCGGCGCTGGTGCGCGCACTGGCCGAGCTGCCGTACCGCGTCAGCTGGGTCGATCAGCGCGACGTGCTATTCCCCGCCGCCCTGCCCGCCAACGTACGGATCGAGGCGACCGATACGCCAGAGGCGGTCGTCGCTGCCGCCGCACCAAACAGCTGCTTTCTGGTGATGACGCACGAGCACAGGCTGGACCAGCACCTGAGCGAACAGATCCTGCGCCGCATCGAACGGCGCAATGACGTGCAATGGTTCGGCCTGATCGGCTCCCGCACCAAGCGCGCGCAATTCAGCCATCGCTTGCAAGAGCGCGGCATCGCGTCCGACACGCTGGCGCGCATGGTTTGCCCGATCGGCCTGCCCGGAATCAAAGGCAAGCAACCGGCGGTGATCGCCGCCTCGGTCGCCGCGCAACTGTTGTTGGTGTGGGGGTAAGGTGCAGATTGAAAGTCGACACGCCAGAATTACGCGCCACGCACTGCGCGCAGAAAATGGTTTTTCTACAGTCTCATCATTTGAAATGAGCAGCACTTACCGGCTTGCTGGGAGTTGTCCGCTCGACGGAACGGTTGGGCGTGTGTTGAATCGCACATGATGGAGTTTATTCACGGTTGACTCAGTACTTTCGCCTTCTCGCGCTCAAATTCCTGTGGGGTCAGAACGCCACCGTCCAAGAGCTTCTTGAGATTGAGCAGCTTTGTGTATTTCGAGTCGTCGTCTGCTGGTGCGCCAACCATCCCCGGCCTCGCGACGCACCCAAAAATGATCTCAACACGCGGGTAGTTGCCCAAAATGTGGGGAGGCTTGGACGTTGTTTCTCGCAGTGTCTTCATGGCCGTGCCTTTTCGATCACAGAACTCAGTCGCTCTTTGCTCCGCGTCCGTACGAACCGATTGAACGGATACAAACCCTGTGGAACCCTGATGAAAAACGCGATATTCCTCGGTGCCCAGCGTGCTTGCGCTGACGGTCACGGACTCGCCTCCGTAGACCGCACCCTCGAACTGAGACTTGCTTGATGCTGCTGGTTGGATTGGTGATGTATCAGCACATCCAGCTAGAATCACAGCGGCCACGGCAACTGACGTCTTTAGCGATTTGATGAAGAACTGAGTTAGCTGCACGTTCACTCCTGTGGGTTGTTGAAGACACCTAACGAATAGAGTTT
>JBDTQZ010000321.1:0-3764 GCA_039931935.1 Burkholderiaceae bacterium
AACGCGCCAGCCTCGTTCCAATCTTCGGCGGTCCGAAGCAGAATTTCGTAGCTATTTCCGGCGGGTGGTTTTCTTTGCTGCCTTCTTTCCGCTGTTCAGCAGCCCGTCCAAGTTACGCTCGATGTGCCCGGCAATCGTTCCCTTGAACGCCTTTAACAGCAGCCCGAGTGTCACATCGAGCCGAATTTCCGAATCCGTCACATGCATCTGCCCGTCCACACCCGAACGCTGAAAGCGGAGCGTGTCGCCGCTCCATTCGCTGGTGAGGTCGTACTCTTGGGCGAGAGCATCGGCGGTTTTCTGTGCCAACGCCTTTGCCTTCGCCAGTGGCAGCGAGTGGGGCCTGACTAGCTTGATGTCGGACATTCGTAACCCTTCGTGCCGCTAGCGTTGCTTATCTTGCTCAGTGACGGCGGGCGCACTACTGCGTGGCGTCGACCCGGGTTGCCAACCGATGAAGGCAAGCATGACTAAGAACCCCACGACGTACGCTACTGCCACCGGCCAGCCGTGCCGCACCCAGCGCCCGACCGACCGCGCCTCCGGAAACATGCTCGACAGAGCGACACCGGCCGATGAACCGAACCAGACCATCGAACCGCCAAACCCGACCGCATACGCAAGAAATCCCCAGTCATAACCGCTCTGGCGAATTGCGAGTGCAGTGAGGGGAATGTTGTCGAACACCGACGACAAGAAACCCAGACCAAGCGCCGTCTGCCAAGAAGCCAGTGGTAGCTGATCGACCGGCATCATGGATGCAGCCAGCACCAGGGAAATCAGGAAGAGCGAACCCTTTAAAGCATTCGGTAGCAGCGCCCACTCGGGCCGCCGCACGACCGCGGTGATCAGAAGCGCTACCCACACTGCTGCTCCCAGAAACGGAAACAGATCGGCCACCTGCTTGAAGCGCGCGTTAATCGTGATATTGACTGCGACCGCCGCAATTAGGATGAAACCGACCACGCCGACTCGAGCCCAGTCTATGACAACTCCGACGTCGGCGTGGCGCTGGATCGGCGCGTAGCGCTGCTGTTGTAGCGATGCCGGTATACCAAAAATGACGAGCGCAACGACAGCGCCGATCGCCGCTTCCACCACTTCGAGTGGCCCGATGCCGGCAATCCACATCATTGTCGTCGTCGTATCGCCGATCACACTGCCTGCGCCGCCGGCATTGGATGCGGCAACGATCGCAGCTAGATAGCCAATGTGAACCTTGGCGCGGAACACCGTGTGAGCTATCGCACCGCCGATCAATGCAGCTGCAATGTTGTCGAGAAAGCTGGACAACACAAAGACGATCACGAGCAACACGAAGCAGCCTTTCCAATCGTCGGGCAGGATGCGCGGCAACGCTCTCGGAACGCGGGTGTCCTCGAAGTGCTTGGCCAGCAACGCGAATCCGAGCAACAACAGAAGCAGGTTCACCAAAATCACCCATTCGTGCGCGAGGTGAGTGGCGAAGTGCACGTGCAGGTGGCAGACGAAGGACCGGGAACGTGTAGTCGTGAAACAGTGCAACACCAAGCAAGACGGTGGCGAACAAAATGAATTCGATCGGAATGCCGACCACGGTCGGCCCAGCGAAGGCGCCGGTGCTCGCAAACACCATCGATGGAACGATCAACGCTGAGGTTGCCAGCGCTTGCCCAAGGAGTTTCACTGTGTGCGAGTCCGACGCGTTGTGCGCATGAATGCATCGATCCTGCGCACACCGTCTTCGATCGCGACCTCGCTAGCCGCGTACGAAAAACGAATGTGTTGCCCATCGCTTTCAACGCGCGGTCCGAAGTGAATGTCCGCCAGCACCGCAACCCCAGCCTCGTGCAGCAGCCGCGTTCGCAACTCCTCGGAGTCTTTTGCGCCGACAATGCGACACGCTTCGGTGACGTTGGGCCATGCGTAGAACGCGCCGCCCGGCGGCGCGCATCGAAATCCTGGCAGCCCGTTTAGTAGTCGAACGATGAGATCGCGACGCCGGAGAAAGCTTTGCTTCATGCGCTCGGCGTCATCCTGGGGGCCGGTGAGCGCCGCGACTGCGGCCCACTGGCTAATCTGCGACGCACACGATTCGGTATTCGTGATCCAACGCGTAAACGCGGGCGCGAGGGTGCGGTTGGCGGCAAAGCCGATGCGCCATCCGGTCATTGCATAGGTTTTCGACGCGCCGTCAGAAATGATTGTCCGTTCGCGCATTCCTGGTAGCGACGCGATCGAGCTGAACTCGCCGTCGTAGACGAGCTTGCTATAGATCTCGTCGGCGAAGATCCAAACCTGCGGGTGTGCTCGCAATACGTTCGCAATCGCTTCCAGATCGGCGCGAGTCAGGAATCCGCCAGTCGGGTTGTGAGGCGTGTTTAGAATCAGCAAACGGGTCTTGGGTCCAACACGGGCTGCAAGCGCCGCAGGGTCGAATGCAAACCCGCGCGACTCGGATAGCGGAAGCGATACTGGCACCGCGCCGTTGGCGACAATTTGCGATTCGTAGATCGGAAAGCCCGGAACCGGATAAATGACCTCATCACCGGCGCCGTAGTCGGTGACACTTGCAATGGTGTACGCAATAAACGGCTTGGCACCAGCGCCGACGACGACTTCATCGGCCGCAATGTCAAGCCCGCGCAACGCGCCCATCGACTTCGCGGCAGCGGCACGCAGCTCGTCGATTCCGGCCGACGGCGTATATCCGTGTTTACCGCTGCGCACAGCGTCGACTGCGGCGTCCTGAATGTGAGAAGGCGTCGGAAAATCGGGCTGCCCGATGCAGAACGAAACAATGTCGCGTCCTTCTCGAATCAGCTGATTAACTTCGGCCAATACGACGAATGCATTTTCGGTGCCGAGTGAGTCGGCGCGGCGGGATAAGCGCAGCATCGGAGCTAGTGAGAAGTGGCGGGCGAGATACTGAATACCTGGCGCAGGTACGCCAGATAAGCAGGATCGTCGCACAGGTTTTTGTCCGGCGAGTCCGACAGCTTCGCGACCGGCTGCCCGTTACAGCGGACCAATTTGATCACGATCTGCAGTGGCGTGTGCCCGACGTCGTTGGTCAAGTTCGTACCGACTCCGAAAGCAGTCCGTGCGCGGTCGCGGAAGCGCAGATACAGCTCAATGACTTTCGAAATTGTCAGCGAGTCGGAGAACACGAGTGTCTTGGTTCGTGGATCAACGCGGTTGCGTTGATAGTGAGCGATAAAACGCTCCCCCCACGCCAGCGGATCGCCGGAGTCGTGCCGCGCGCCGTCGAACAGTTTGCAAAAGTACATATCGAAATCGCGCAGGAACGCGTCCATGCCGTAGACATCCGACAATGCAATGCCGAGATCGCCTCGATACTCGCGTGCCCACATCTCAAAGCCGAAGGTTTGCGAATCTCGCAGCCTTGGGCCCAGTGCCTGGCACGCCTGCAGATATTCATGCGCCATCGTGCCGAGGGGCGTCATGCCATGCATCGCCGCGTACATCACGTTGCTGGTACCCGCGAGCTTCGCACCCAGCTTCGCCTTCAGCTGCAGCAGCACCTCCTCGTGCCAGTGGCGCGAGAATCGGCGGCGCGTGCCGTAGTCGGCGATTCGCACTACATCGAGCGCAGGGTCACCGTTTAGCAGTGCGATCTTGTCGCGCAATCGGCGCCGCCCCTCATCGAAGTCATCCGCCTTTTGCAGCGCTCGAAAGTAGACCTCGTTGACGATTGCCAGTACGGGTATCTCGAACAGGATCGTGTGCAGCCATGGGCCACGAATGACGATGTCGATCTCGCC
>JBDTQZ010000322.1:0-3755 GCA_039931935.1 Burkholderiaceae bacterium
TGATGAAGGAGCTCGCGCTGCTCGGCTACTTCACGTCGGAGATCGGCTGCACGCAGGCGCAGCGCTACGTGGAGTCGCCGGGTCGCTTCGATCCGTGCGTGCCGTACAAGCCCGGCGAAAAGTCGTGGGCCGGTCACGCCTAGCTCTCGCGTGTCTGCTGCTGGGGCTTTCTGGCTGCACCAATCCCTTTGGCTCGCGGGAGGAACGCCAGCTCAGGGAAGCTGAGGCGCGCTGGAAGTCCCACAACATCGCTGATTACACGTTCGAAATGCGAACGACCTGTTTCTGCCCGCCGGAGATGTATGAGTGGGCCGTGGTCGAAGTGCGCGGAGGCCTAGTTGCCTCCGCAAGATCGTTGACTGGTGAAGCGCTCACGGGCTTCTCGCTCACTTCGAGAAAAACGGTGGACCAACTGTTCGACGCCGTCCGGCCCCCCTATCAGGATTGGGTCGGACGAGTTGACTTCGATTTCGATCGCGACCTCGGATATCCCCTGCGACTGCAGCTGGACGGAAAGCCCAACATCGCCGATGCGGGAGTTGTTTACGAGGCACGCAGTCTGCGGCGCTGAGGATCGATCATTTCCTACCTGCTTTGACGGGCTCGAAATCGCGATCGATAGGCCAGACTGAGCGCTTGCGCGCGAGGTGGGCGATCGCCACGGCATCCGGCGGGACTTTCGACTGAAACCGCACAGCAACGCCTTCGACGATCCGCGATGTCTCTGCCGGCGCCGACGCTACCCAGGGCATGCGAGCAAGAAGGATGCGCCGAGCGCCTTGATTGCGTCTTGAAGTTCATGCATGCTGTGCGCCATGTTTTCTTGCCGTTCCAAGCCGCCCGTTCGGGCTGTAGCTGCCACTGAAACGTCCTATACGACCAGAGGAAGGAGGCATCATGGGCATTCGAAAGAATATTCTTTACATGACCTCTGATGAGCGTGACCTGTTCTTCGAGGCGCTGCTCAAAATGAAGGCGAACATAGTCAATCCAGCGGCAGCCGTGGCCGACCGGTATAGCGTATACGACCAGTTCGCATCGTTGCACTGGGCTGTGTTCAACGTGTCGTTGAACCAGAATGGCCCGTTCCTCAATGCCGGTCACCAGGGGCCGGCGTTCCTATCCTGGCATCGTGAACTTCTTCGCCGCTTCGAGATCGCCCTGCAGGCCGAAGTGCCAGGCGTGATGCTTCCCTATTGGGATTGGTCCCCCGCTGTGTTCACCGACGCGCTCATGGGGCCGAACGGCGGTGTGAACGGAGTTGGTGGCGGCACGGTGCGCACCGGCTGGTTCGCCTTCGACCGTCCTGGAATCGGAACCAATACCACAGCGCTACCGGCGTGGTGGCCGCCGACGTTGGATGGATGGCGCATCCGTCCGGATCTTGATGATACCAACCAGGGTACCTCGTTGCGCCGATTCCTTGGGCCGGCTAATGGCGACACGCTTCCGACCCAAAGCGACGTCGTGGCTCTCCTCGCGATTACCGCGGCAAATCCAGCGAACGCAGCGCAACGGCAAACGGCAGCAGCGAATTTCAGAACTTCGCTGGAACAAGGCAGCGCTGTATCGGGAGTCACGTCGTCTCACAACGAGGTCCACCGTTTCATAGGCGGCCACATGGGTGCGGCCATGTCTACCAATGATCCCATCTTCTGGCTGCACCATTGCAACATCGATCGCCTCTGGGCAATGTGGCAGCTCGACGGTCACGCCGGTCCCAACTGGTATCCAGTATCCACGGCGCAGGGGCACGCACTTGCCGACTCTATGTGGCCCTGGGTAGGTAACGTGCCTTACTTCATCGGGAACCAGACACCCACGTTTTACTTCCCCAGCTTCGGCAACGTCATACGCACCAACGCCGACCTGCTCGATCACCATACGCAGGGCTATGCCTGCGACACCGAGCCTGTCTTCGGGATCGCGCTGGACCGTTCGGGCAGCATGGTCGGCCCCAGTACCGATCCGTTCAACATGGGGGGGCCGACGACCAAGTGGGACCTCGCGAAACTGGGAGTGCAGAATCTCATGTCGGATTGCGAGGCAGCTTACGCCGCCGGGGAGGCGTACGTGATCGGCGGCGTACAGACCTTCACGACCAGCGGCGGTAGCAACGACGTAAGCCCGGTGGTTGCGGCCAAGCCTTATGGTCTCATCCGCGCGGGCGCCAATTACCCGGAAGCATACCCGGCCGCGAACGTGACTGCCGGACTTGCGGCAACTGCGCCGAGCAACGCGACGCCGCTTGCCGCAGCACTCAGCGAAACCTACGCCGATGTCGTCCGACCACCGTCCAATGCGATGCCAGCCGATGACACACGGTATCTGGCGATTCTCACCGACGGCAAGGAGACTGCGGCACCCTTACTCAATACGCTGGCGACGAATCAATTCTCCGACACTTACATCTTCGGCATGGGGTTCGGCAGCGGGACTGGATGGGACGGCGTCGACTACGCGACGATCAATACGATCGTTTCCAAAGGGAAGACCCCTCCGCCCGCGCTTGGTCTCACTCAGGTTTTTCAGGGCGAGACCATGGGCGCGATCGATAAGTTCTACAGCAACACAATTGCGCACGTAATCGGCTACACGCCCATCATGGATCCACGGTTTGAGCTCTTTCCGGGCGAGGAGATCCACCTTCCTTTCTGGACGACGAGCGCCGACGACGGAGTATTCATCACTGTTCTGCGCGGCAACGACGACCTCGACTGCTGGCACGTCGCGCTCATGTCGCCCGATGGCGGCCGCTATCACGAGTCGAGCTCTTCCCCGTACTTCATAACCATCCAGCGGCGCGAGCGACGCGACACGATTTTTCTTCGCCGCAACCTGGCTGCTGACTCGCGCTGGATCGGTCGCTGGTTTCTGCATCTCGCGTACTGCCCGCCGGGCCACGAACATGCGGACGGTCACCACCTCGCGGCCGCTGCCAAACACGGCGAGGATCATAGGGAGACAGTATTCGGTGGCATGATCATGCCGACCACGTGGGACCTGATCGTGCCGGCGAGCGCGCCGCCCCTGGCCGGGCCGGTGTATGCCCAATACAACGTGCCCAAATCCAAGCGCGTGTCGACCCGGGTTCTGGCGAGCCGCACCCTGCCTACGGTAGGAGGGCCGGCGGTGGCGAAGCCATTCCCGCCTGCAATACCTGTGGTTGTGAACTTCTACGCGAAAACGACACTTCACGTGGGTCTGCAGTTCGATGGATCGCCGCGCTTTGCGGGCGACCCCCTGCGTCTCGAGCTGCGCGTCAAGGATTACGACGGCGGACAGATACAGGACATGCGGGCCTACGGACGCGTCATCGCGCCAGGCAGACCGATCGGTTCTGCGTTCCTCGACCGGAAAACGATCTCCCTTGCGCAACGCAAGAAATACGTTCTACGCACCGGCGAAGGACTGCTGTTCGACGAGCTGCGATTTTTGGCGGACTATGAGCGGGCCAAACCAGGAGCGTTTGCGCCGCGGGATGAACCGCTCGTAATACGGGGAAAGGCCGAAGGTCTCGGTCTAGAGACGCACATCGAAAAAACGGAGACTTCCGGCGCCTACCGGGTGGGCGCGTATTTCGAGGGCTTTCTGGTTCGTACCGGACGACCTGCAGAATACTTCGTGCGAACGGTGTCGGCCGAGACCTCGTTGAGCGTGCGGCTCGATAACGTTCTATCCCAGCCAAAGCTCCGTTGGCTCGGTGGGCGTCGGTTCCAAGTGACGTTCACGCCGATGGACCGGTTTGGAAATCT
>JBDTQZ010000323.1:0-3742 GCA_039931935.1 Burkholderiaceae bacterium
GGCACGCGCGAGTGAAGGTCGACGCGCGCTACCGCCGTGACCCCACCAACCGCGCAACCTTCATCACGCTGTTGCAGCAGCCCAAGGGCGTGTTGCACGAGCTGCGCCGCATGAATGACTTGTCGGTGCTCGGCAGGTACCTGCCTGTGTTCCGCCGCATCGTCGGGCAGATGCAGCACGACCTCTTTCACGTTTACACGGTCGATCAGCACATCCTGCAGGTCCTGCGCAACCTGCGGCGATTCACACTCTCGGAGCACGGCCACGAGTATCCACTTTGCAGTCAGTTGATGGCGGATTTCGATAGACCTTGGGTGCTTTACATCGCCGCGATTTTTCACGACATCGCAAAAGGGCGCGGCGGCGATCACAGCGATCTTGGCAGCCGCGATGCACGGCGATTCTGCCGCGATCACGGGCTCGACCGTGCCGACACCGCGTTGGTCGAATTTCTGGTCGCGCAACACCTGTTGCTGTCCCAAGTGGCGCAGAAGCAGGACCTCGCAGATCCCGAGGTCATCGAGCGCTTTGCTGCGGTCGTCAAGGACGAGCGCAAGCTGGTCGCGCTTTATTTGCTGACGGTCGCTGACATTCGTGGAACCAGCCCCAAAGTCTGGAATGCGTGGAAGGGCAAGCTGCTGGAAGATCTATTTCGCTCCACGCGGCGGCTCCTCGGCGGTGGAACTGTTTCACCCACCGCGGTACTCGAAGGCCGCAAACAGGAAGCGCTGCGCATATTGCGGCTGTACGGCTTGTCGGACCAAGCACGCGATGCGCTTTGGCAACAGCTTGATGTCGTTTACTTCCTGAGGCACGGAGCGCAGGACATCGCGTGGCATACGCGCTCGCTGTTCAGCCGAGTCGACAGCGAGCGACCGATCGTGCGCGCACGGCTGGCTCGCATTGGTGAGGGCGCGGAAGTGCTGATCTACGTCAAGGATCAGAAAGGCTTGTTCACGCGTGTTTGCGGCTACTTCGACAGTCGCAACCTGAGCATTTTCGACGCACGCGTGCATACGACGCGCCACGGTTATGCGCTCGACACTTTCCTCGTGACCGATCACGGCCGCGCGCGCCACTATCGTGAGCTGCTAAGCCAGATCGAACACGAGCTCGCCGAGTGGATTTCCAAGGAGCACGAGCTGCCGGCACCCACACCGCCGGAGAGGTATCGGCAATCGCGGCAGTCGCGCCAGTTTCCGGTGTCGCCGAGTGTGCAACTGCAGCCGGACGAGCGCGGCTCGCGACACCTGTTGTCTGTTGTCGCGACCGACCGGCTTGGATTGCTGTATTCGATCGCCCGCGTGCTTGCCAAGCACGAGCTTGAGGTGCATACAGCTAAAGTGCTGACGCTCGGCGAGCGCGCGGAAGACGTGTTTCTGATTTCGGGCGCTCAGCTCGGGTCGGCCAAGGGACAGCTTGCGATCGAAAACGACCTGCTCGACGCGCTCGCGCTCTAGGCCGCCCGCCCAAAAATCAGTCGTCGGCGTCGGCCATCTCAGGAAACAAGATATCGGTGTAGCCAAAGCGCGAAAAGTCGCGCACACGCATGGGATACAGAATGCCGTCGAGGTGATCGCATTCGTGCTGCACAACACGCGCATGGAAACCGTCGACAACGCGATCGATCGGACGTCCCTGCAGATCGACGCCGCGGTAACGAATCTTCGAGTAACGCGGGACAACACCGCGTAGGCCCGGCACCGACAGGCATCCTTCCCAACCCTCTTCCATTTCGCTGCCCATCGCCTCGATCACCGGATTGATCAGGATAGTTTCCGGCACCGGATCTGCATCGGGGTAGCGCGGGTTGCGCGCTGCAGGATCGCTATAGCCAAAGATCACCAGGCGCAGCGGCACACCGACTTGCGGCGCCGCCAGCCCTGCGCCACTCGCTGCGTGCATGGTTTCGAACATGTCGTCCACCAACATCTTGAGCTCGGGTGCGGCGAGGTCATGCACCGGTTGTGACACTTCCAATAGCCGCGGATCGCCCATTCGAAGAATTTCGTGAATCACGACGCCCTCTCGAAAAACGAACTCAGAATGCGCACGGCACGCACGATGCTTTGATGCATCACTTCTCCGAGCTGCTCCAGCTTGATCGCCTGCACGCTGTCTCCGCGCCCGGCCGCGTGATTGATCACCACGGCGACTGACGCATATTCCAGACCGGTTTCGCGCGCCAGTATTGCCTCCGGCATTCCGGTCATGCCGACAACATCACCCCCCTCGCGTGCGATACGCTCGATTTCTGCGGCGGTTTCGAGCCTCGGCCCCTGCGTGCACGCGTAAACGGCTCCGTCGAACACCTTCTCGTTGCAGCCCGTGGCCGCGGCGATGAGCCTGCCGCGCAGCGCGCTCGAATACGGCTGCGTGAAGTCGACATGGGTCACCGGCATTTCCGACCCTTCGAAGAACGTGCTCTTTCGACTATGGGTGTAATCGATGATCTGGTTGGGCAGCACCAGCGAGCCGGGCGCCAAATCGTCGCGGATCCCGCCGACCGTGGCCACCGCGATTACGCCTTCGACCTTCAATTCCTTTAGCGCCCAGATGTTGGCGCGATAGTTGATCTCGTGCGGCGCCAGCGTGTGGCCGTAGCCGTGGCGCGCAAGGAACACGACTTCGGCGCCGGCGAATTCGCCGAACGTCAGCGCGCCCGATGGTTCACCATAAGGCGTACGCATCACTTGCCGGCGCGGGTTTTGAAGCGCGGTGAGCTTGGCGAGGCCGCTGCCGCCGATGATTGCGTACAAAACTAGTCTCCTAGCATTTCTTGTAACTGCGCTTCGTCGATGATAGACACCTCGAGCTCGCGCGCCTTGGCGAGCTTCGACCCGGCGTCATCGCCGGCAACGACATAATTGGTTTTCTTCGACACCGAGCCCGATACTTTTCCGCCCGCCGCTTCAATCATCGATTTGGCGGCGTCGCGCTTTAGCGTCGGCAGCGTCCCGGTAATGACGAACGTCTTGCCGGCCAGCGGCCCGGCCGGCGTACGCACCGGATCTGATTCCGGCCAGTCAACGCCGGCGGCGCGCAGCTGCGCAATGCCCTTACGGTTGTGCGGTTCGGCGAAGAAGCGTGCGATCGAGGCAGCGACGACCGGCCCGACGTCGGGAACTCGCAGCAGTTCGTCTTCCGAGGCCTGGATGATCGGGTCGAGTCTGCCGAAGTGCCGCGCCAAGTCGCGCGCGGTCGACTCGCCCACGTGCCGTATGCCGAGTGCGTAAATGAAACGCTCGAGTGTGGTGCTGCGCGCGCGCTCGAGCGCCGCCACCAGATTTGCGGCCGATTTGCCTCCCATCCGGTCGAGAGCGGCCAAAGCTTCCGCATCGAGCTTGAACAAATCGCCGGGGGCGTGCACCACCCCGCCATCGACCAGCTGATCGACGATCTTGTCGCCCAGCCCTTCGATGTCGAGCGCGCGTCGACTGGCAAAGTGCAGCAGCGCCTGCTTGCGCTGCGCGCCGCACACCAGGCCCCCGGTGCAGCGTGTCACCGCTTCGCCTTCCTCACGATAGACACGTGACGCGCATACCGGGCAGCGCGCCGGCATCTTGAACACCTTGGCGTCACGAGGCCTGCGCTCTGGAACGACGGCAACAACCTCGGGAATCACGTCGCCGGCGCGCCGCACGATGACGGTATCCCCGATGCGAACGTCCTTACGGCGAATCTCGTCTTCGTTGTGCAGCGTCGCATTGGTCACCGTAACACCGCCGACGAAAACCGGGGC
>JBDTQZ010000324.1:0-3716 GCA_039931935.1 Burkholderiaceae bacterium
ACCTGTTACCTATGTCCCCCGACTAAACTGTTACCTATGTACCCAGACCGTACCGTGAAGTACGCTTGGGATCGGTCGCAAAATGCCATCTAACCCGTCGTTTCAGCGGACCGACTTCGGCAATCGCTGAATTCGTCTGGCGGCACGAGAAGCGCACTGCATGATCACTGCCACTTGCCACTGTGGAGCTATTTGCGTCGAAGTGCCGCGCAGGCCCCGCAGCTTGACGAACTGCAACTGCTCCATTTGCCGCCGTTATGGCACTCTATGGGCGTACTACAGAAGATCAGAGGTGCGAGTTACCGGCGCACCAGGCGCGACCACCGAATACCTATGGGGCGACAAGTCGATAAGGTTCGTGAGATGCGGCACGTGCGGCTGTGTCACTCACTGGGAACGCATCGATGCAGCGGCCTGCGCCAGAATGGGCGGCAATGCGCGAAATTTCGAGCCAAGCTCACTCGGGCCGGTACGCATCCGGCTGCTCGACGGGGCTGCGACCTGGAAGTACATTGGCTGAATTGCGCGCCTTTACGCTCGCTTTCATTCTCTGCACGATACGCCCGCCCGCCATGGCGATCGATTTGTCAGCGCTCTGGGATTTCAACAATCCCGCAGCCAGTGAACAGAGATTTCTGTCCGCTTTGCAGACTGCGACTGGCGATGACGCGCTGATTCTGCAGACGCAGATCGCTAGGACGTACGGTCTGCGCAAGGAATTCGCCAGGGCGCTAGCCTTGCTGAGTAGCATTGAGGCGGCTACGAGGACCGCCGGGCCCGAGGCGCGGATCCGGTACGAGCTCGAACTCGGGCGAACGTATGCATCGGCGACGCACCCGCCAGAGTCACTTACGCCTGAGTCGCGGGAGCGTGCCCGGGCGGCGTACCGGAGCGCGCTGGCGAGGGCCACAGCAGTTCATCTCGATGATCTCGCGATCGACGCGATCCACATGCTCGCGTTTGTCGATCCGGCGCCCGCCGACCAATTGAAATGGGGGCTGCAGGCGCTTGCGGTGGTCAAGGTTTCGACGCAGGTCGCGGCGAAACGGTGGGAGCCGTCTGTCCGCAACAATGTAGGCTACGCCTTGCATCAACTGGGGCGATACGAGGAAGCGCTCGCGCAGTTCGAGCAGGCGGTGGCCATCAGGGAGCGCGGCACGGACGCGGAGGCAACCCGGACCGCGTACTGGATGGTGGCGTGGACGCTTCGCGCGCTAAACCGAATCGATGCGGCGCTGGCGATTCAGTTGCGCTTGGAACGCGAAGGTGACACCGCCGGGCGGCCGGTTCCGTTCGTGTTCGAGGAGCTGGTGATCATTTACAGAGGCATGGGCGACGATGAACGCGCCCGGCACTATGCGGCGCGGAAAAAGTCGGTGGAGAACCCGGGGCCTAAGTAACGAATGTTGGTGCGCATCGAAAGTCCGCGCCAGGAGGACGTCTTGGCGTTGCTATCCGCTCTCGACGCCTACCTCGAGGCCCTGTATCCGCCCGCAAGCAACCATATTCTGCCGATCGAGGCCCTGTGCGCTCCGCACGTGCGCTTTTTCGTCGCGCGGGACGATGCCGCCGCTCTGGGCTGCGGCGCGCTGCTGATCGGGAAAACGGGATACGCGGAGGTAAAGCGCATGTTCGTCGCGCCGGATGCGCGCGGACGGGGCGTTGGCCGTCAGATTCTGCGGTGCATCGAAGAGCGTGCTGTGCTCGAGGGGCTCACGCTCTCGCGCCTTGAAACTGGCATCCACCAGCCGGAAGCGCTGGCCCTGTATCGTGCCTCTGGCTATGCGGTGTGCGCGCCGTTCGGGCAGTACCGCGCCGATCCGCTCAGTGTGTTCATGGAGAAGCGCCTGCAGTAAGCACTTGAGGGAGTTGGTAAAAGAAGTCTTGGCGCTCGGCGCGCCAGGCCTCCGACGAAGTCGGGACGGCCACGGACGAATCGACCTCCCAGAGCCGCCCCCACTACCGCTGGCCTGGGGCGCTCTTCTGCAATGCAGCACAATCCTCATATTGCAATTTCGAAACCGCTGCGCCCATAATTTCTCAGTTTTGTAACGATGTGTAACGGAGTGTAATAGACCTTCGTGTGACGCCGTCGCCGTAACTGAAGACCGCATGCGTGGGCGGAGGAGCAAGACACCACGGGTCGTTTCGCTGCACCTTCGGGAGGGGGAAAGATGAATTCGACGAATGCACGCGGCTCGATTGCCGCTTCTTTATCCATTGCGGCCGGTGCGGCGCTTGTAGCTGCGCTGGTCACGCCCGCATCCGCTCAGCAGCCGATCGAACGAGTCGAAATCACCGGCTCGGCCCTCAAGCGCATCGATGCCGAGACCGCGCTGCCGGTCCAGATCATCTCGCGAGAGGAAATCGAAAAGACCGGGGCCGCCAACGTCGAGCAGTTCCTGCAGGCCGTAGGGGTGGCATTGCAGGGCAATAGCAACAGCGTCGTTGCTACGGCGGCGGGGGCTTCATCGGGCGGTGTCTCCAGCGTCTCGCTGCGCGGCCTGGGATCGCAGAGAACCCTGGTGCTGATCGATGGCAAGCGCGTCGCCGCCGGCGGCACCCTCACCGACAGCACCACGGTCGACGTCAATCACATACCGGCTTCCGCGATCGAGCGCATCGAAGTGCTGAAGGACGGCGCTTCCGCGATCTACGGCAGCGACGCGATCGCCGGCGTGATCAATTTCATCCTGCGCAAGGACTACCGGGGCGGAGAGGTCACGGCGCACACTGAGCTGACGCAGCATCCGGGCGGCAGAGGGTATGGACTCAATGCTTTGATGGGTTGGGGCGATATGGCCTCCCAGCGCTTCAACGCCACTCTGATCGCCGATTTCAGGCATGAAGATGCCCTCTACGGTCGCCAGCGCGGCTTCGCGAGCAGGGGCATCTTTCCAGAGCATCTCAATGACACGTCATCGGGAAATACGTTTCCAGCCAACTTCGCCGCAGCCGACGGCAGTTTCGGCACGCGAAATCCGTCCTTTCCGACTTGCCCGGGGCCGTACTCACACGTCTCCCCGTTGTTCGTCGATGCCGGGTCGCTCGGCTGCCGCTTCGACCCTGCCGGACTGGTGTCGCTGATCCCGGAAACCGACCAGCAGAGCATCTTTGGCACATTGCGTATGGCGCTCACCCCTGAAATCCAGGGTTACGGTCAGTTTTCTTATTCGCACAAGGAGCAGCGTACGATCATCCAGCCGGTGCCGCTTTCCGACCAGTTCGCGCTGCCGCCCAGTCATCCGTTGTTTGCCGTCGCGCCCTATAACGGTAATTCAACGTTTCTGCTGCGTCCTTCGAGCCCTTACTATCCGGATGCTGCAACTCAAACACGGCTAGGATTTGTCGGGACGCCGGACCTGCTCGTTCGCTACCGCTCCGAGATCACGGGCAATCGCGATATCACCAATCTATCGGATCAGACTCGCGTCGTGCTCGGCCTCAGGGGCCAGCTTGGTGGATGGGATTACGATGCGTCGTTTTTGCACATCGAGACTGCTCTGACCGAGAGGGTCAATGGCGGCTATCCAATACTGACGAAGATCCTGCCGCTGCTCGATAGTGGACAGGTCAATCCTTTCGGACCGAATACACCGGCGACCCAGGCGGCGGCCGATGCAACGCAGTTTCGCGGCGATGCGTATAAGACCAAGACTTCCATCGACGGTGTTCAAACGAAGGTCACGCGCGACCTGACGCAGATGGCCGGGGGG
>JBDTQZ010000325.1:0-3716 GCA_039931935.1 Burkholderiaceae bacterium
CAGACTCATCGCGCAACTGGAAGAACAACGGAAGCAGGAAGTCGAAGCGCGTCGCAAGGTTGTGGCGCAATCTCCGCCCAGACTTTCGGCGTCGACCAACCCCGTCTTTCAGCAAATCAAGATCTCGCTCGCGGAGGCCGAGGCAAATGTTGCTTCATTGCGTGCACGTGCAGCTGAAGCCGACGCGCGCGTTGCGCAGTTGCGCGCCGAAGCGGGCAAAGCGCCTGAGATCGAAGCCGAACTGACGCAGCTAAATCGTGACTATGAGGTGCTCAGAAAGAACTATGAGCTACTGGCGAGTCGGCGTGAGTCGGCATCATTATCGGGCGATGTCGACTCCGCGGGGTTGGCCGAATTCCGAATCATCGATCCACCTCGGATTGCGCCAAACCCCGTGTTTCCCAATCGTTTTGTGCTCATTCCGCTGGTTCTCCTGGCTGCGCTGGCTGCGGGTCTGGCGGCGAGCTTCGCGATGGCACGGGCCTTCCCGACGTTTCACGCGGTGGCCGCCTTGCGAAAATTTACGCAACGACCCGTGCTCGGCGCTGTGTCGATGCTCGAAACCGCTCACTTGGCTTGGCGCAGGCGGTTAGCCCATACAGCATTTGCAGGGGGATTTGCCACGCTGATATTTGCTTACGGAGCCTGGGTGACGTGGGTATCGACGAACGCACGGGCATAAGGAACTCGTTGAACACAATAGAACAAGCTGCTCGCCGCCTCGCGCAATTAAGAAGTGCGGGCGTGAGCACGCCGTCAGAGACAGGCCTCGAACCTGCGATTCCGGCGCTTGCGATTGATGACGCGGCAGTTTTGATCGGCCCTGCCGCCGAGCGTCGGCCTGCCGCACGCATCGTCAGAAGCGACGACGACGGTACGGGTCAACGCGATCAACCGTTGTCGCCTCGGGTAGAAATAGATTTGGAGCGCCTGTCGAAAATGGGTTACGTGTCGCCGCAAGCTCCGTCGTCGCGGCGTGCCGAAGAATTCCGCATGGTTAAACGGCCGCTATTGATGAATGCTCGCGGCAATGCGGCGGCGCCCATGTTGCACGCGAACCGCATCATGGTGACGAGTTCTCTGCCGCACGAAGGCAAGACGTTCGTTTCGATCAATCTCGCGTTGAGCATCGCGATGGAACGCGATACCACGGTGCTATTGATTGATGCTGACGCGACGCAGCCAGCGGTACTCGAGCGGCTCGGACTGCCGCCATCGAAAGGTCTGCTTGATGTTTTGAGTGAGAGGGACCTGGATGTTCAGACACTGTTGCTCAGGACGAATGTTGAGCGTCTTTCGATACTGCCGGCCGGCACTGCGCAGGAACAAGCCACGGAACTGCTGGCGAGCAAGAAGATGAATGTGTTGGTCGACAAGCTCGCATCGCGGTTTCCAAACCGGATTTTGGTGTTTGACGCGCCTCCGTTGCTGGGTTCAACCGAGTCGCGCGTGCTTGCTACGCACATGGGTCAGGTCGTGGTGGTGATCGAAGCCGACCGTACACCACAGCGGAGCGTCATCGACGCGCTGGTGACGCTGGAAAGCTGTCCGGTTGTGATGACGCTGCTCAATAAGGCGTCAACTTCAGAGGCTGGCTCTTATTACGGTTCGCGCAGCAGCGGTTTCCGCGACAACTAAGACTGCCGTGCGAGCGTTAACTAACGGCGACAAGAGAGCCACGACCCTTACAGCACGCGATTTGAGGGGCGGCGGCGGTTGGTTGCACTTGACGTTGGCGCTTTCGTTGGGGCTGGCGTGGGCGGGTTCGGCAGTGGCTCAGCGCTGGATCATCAGCCCGAGTGTCGAAACGCAGGCCACGCTTACCAATAACGCCAATTACGACGTCGGCGCTCGACGCGAGGGCGATCTCATATTCAATGTCTTGCCGGCTGTCGGCTTCGCGCGCGAAGGTCCACGCTTGCGCGTGAACGGTGCGGCTTCGCTCAATTTCATCGGTTATGCCGACGGTACGCAAACTAGCCGCGTGTTACCCCAGGCAAACATCCTCGCCAACCTGGAGGCGATCGATCGTTTGTTCTACATCGAGGCTGCATTGCGGGCCAATCAGGAACTAATCAATCCATTTTTACCACGGTCAGACACGGCCTCGACGTTCAACAAGTACACCTACACGCAGGCCCGTATCGCTCCTTATCTGCAGGGCACCGTGGGTAGCGACTGGCGTTATCTCGTGCGCAGCGATAACTCCTATACCTCCGCGACACAAACCGACACGCCACTGAACAACGCTTACTTCGGCCGGCATGTAGCCGAAATCGTTCGCCTCGCAACGCCGCTCGGCGCATCCGCACGGGTTCAGAGCGACGTGACCCGATTTGCCAATGAACTGCAACAGGATCAGACCCTCGACCTCGCGATCGCGACCGTCAACTACGCGTTCACCCCCCAACTTACCGCCGGCTTGCGGGGCGGCTACGAACGCACCAATTACACAGTGAACGAAACGTCCGGCCCAGTTTATGGTGTTGAGCTTGAATGGGCGCTGAGCCCGCATACGCGCCTTGGCGGTTTCTGGGAGAGCCGATTTTTCGGTCCGAATTACCAATTCAGTGCGTCCAATCGGCTGCGGCAACTTGCTAGCAATCTGTCGTTTTCACGCTCCATCGCGACTTATCCGCAACTCATATTGCAACTGCCGGCGACCGGCAACGTGTCGGGTTTGTTAAACGCCATCTTGATTGCGCGTTTTCCGGATCCGGTAGAACGCGCGCAGCAAGTGCAGAACTTGATCGTTGCCCAAGCGTTGCCGTCGTCGCTTCCGGGCGCAGTCAACATTTACTCAGAGAACCCGAATATCTTGACTTCAGGGTCTGGCACCGTTGCCTTGATCGGCACGCGCAATACTTTGGCGTTTAGTCTCTTTTACCTGAAGACCGAGCGCTTGCCTGATCCGGCGATTCCGCCGGCGTTTACAACGTTTGACAACACGATTCAAAAGGGTGCGTCGCTGTCGTTGAGTCATCGATTGAGCCCGGTGATGTCGCTTAACGCAAGCGCCAGTCGACGCGAAACGCGCGGATTCGACCAGCGTGCCGGAATCGTCACCGACGAGAACATCCTCGAAGTGCAGGCCAGTCGCCAACTGACGCCGCGCAGCAACGCTTTTATCGGCGCCCGCTACCGGCAGCAGGACTCAACAGTCGGCGGTATAGGCGACAGCAACGAAGCTGCGATCTTCGTTGGATTGTTTCACCGGCTGTAGGCGCTCCATGTACGAAGACTTCTATGGACTGACCGGAAAGCCGTTCCAACTCAGCCCGGACCCGGCATTTTATTTCGGCAGCAAAGGCCACAGCAGTGCGTTTTCCTATCTTAAGTACGGCGTCTACCAGGGCGAAGGATTTCTCGTGATCACGGGCGACATCGGCACCGGCAAGACCACGTTGGTGCGCGCGTTGCTCGATGAGTTGGAAACAGGGGAAGTGGTGGCGGCGCAGATCGTCAACACTCAACTTGATGCGGACGATCTGCTGCGCTCAGTTGCGACTGCCTTCGGCATCAACGCCGGGCTCGACGACGGCAAGGCGCATTTGCTGGCTACGATCGAAGCGTTTCTGCTGACGACTTTCCAGAGAGGAAAGCGCGCTCTGTTGATTGTCGATGAGGCGCAAAACCTGGGTGCTCGATCGCTCGAAGAGTTGCGCATGCTTTCGAATTTCCAGTGCGGCGACAACGCTCTGCTGCAAAGCTTTCTT
>JBDTQZ010000326.1:0-3714 GCA_039931935.1 Burkholderiaceae bacterium
AATACGGTCATCCGCAAAGCCATCGAAGTACACCCGATGAGCGAGCGTGGCCGCTTCGTAACGTTCGAGGGCATCGACGGGTCGGGCAAGAGCACGCATATCGATGCAGTGGCCGCAACACTGCGTGCGCGCGGCGTGACGCCTGTGTTGACGCGCGAACCAGGGGGAACACCCGTGGGTGAGTCGTTGCGCGAGCTGGTGCTGAGTCAGGCGATGACACGCGAGACCGAGACAATGTTGATGTTCGCGGCGCGCGCCGAGCATTTGGCAAAGGTCATTCGGCCTGCGCTCGCAGCAGGGCAATGGGTTCTATGCGACCGGTTCACCGACGCGACATATGCCTACCAAGCCGGTGGGCGCGGCATGGACGAGCTCGCCATCGCAGAGCTCGAGCAATGGGTTCACCCGGACCTGCAACCTGGCTTGACCATTCTTTTCGATGTCGCACCCGAAGTAGCGGCGAAGCGTCTCGCGCAAGCGCGGTCCGCCGACCGCTTCGAAGCTGAACCGATCGCGTTCTTTGGCGCGGTGCGAGCGATGTACCTGAAAAGAGCCGCTGCGGATCCGGCACGCTTCTTCATCATCGACGGTGAACTGGAGCGCGACGCTGTGCGGGATCGGCTCGATCACTTGATGCGGCAATGGAACGGCTGACGCCATTGCCCTGGCAACATGTGCTGTGGTCGCAGCTGGTGAGCTGGCGCGAGCGGCTGCCGCACGCTTTGCTGTTGCATGGAGGACGCGGCATCGGCAAACGTCATCTGATGAAGGCATATGCGCAGCTTCTGCTGTGCGAGTCACCAATTGACGCGACTCCATGCGGCCGCTGCGCGGGTTGCCAACTGGTAGCCGCTGATAACCACCCCGATTTGAGATGGTTGACGCCCGCGGCGTTGATGCCGGATCGCGATGACGCTGACGGCAACGGCGAAGACTCGGAAGCCGATCGAACCGATACGCGCTCGAGCAAGTCCAAGCCAAGCCGTGAAATTGTGATCGACCAGGTGCGCAAGATCAGCGAATTTCTGGCGATCTCTTCGCATCGCGGCGGCCGCCGTGTGGTGCTGCTGTTGCCGGCGGAGGCGTTGAATGCTCCTGCGGCTAACGCGCTTTTGAAGGTGCTGGAGGAGCCGCCGCCTGGGGTTACGTTTCTCGCGGTCAGCGACCAGCTCGACGCGGTTCTGCCGACGATCCTGTCTCGGTGCGTACTGCTGCGCGCCCCGATACCGAGTCATGCACATGCGCTCAAGTGGCTGCAATCCAAGGGCGTCGAGCGAGCCGAGGCAAAGCTGGCAGAGGCGGGCCGGGCGCCACTGTGCGTCGAAGGGGAATCGACGCCCGATGTGCAACAGACACTCGACCCTGCCCTGCACGACGCGTTGATCAAGCTGCTCAGTCGGGGGGCGGCTCTATCAGGAGCTCAGATCGTCAGCACCGTGCCGAAAGACATTCCCGTAGCGCCGGCGATCCGTCTGTTACAGCGGTGGGGATGGGACTTATTAGCGGAAAGGCTAGCGGGACGCGTTCGATACTATCCTCAACACCAGCGCGAGTTTGCTGCGCTCGGCCGGACGGTTGAGCCTGTGCGCGTCGTCGAGTGGACAGCGGCACTGGCGCAAACTCAAGCGGTCAGCGATCATCCGCTGAACGCACGCCTGGTGATTGAAAGCGCGTTGCTCGGCTATGCCGAGGCGATGCGGCCACAAGGAGCGGTGACGGCAGGATGAACGACGGCGGCAAAGGCGGAAACGGACAGGCTGCGGCAGCGGGTGGCGCACGCCCGGCCGTGCTATCGCTGTCGATCAAGGAAAAGGCCGCGCTCTACGCCGCGTATATGCCGTATCTAAAAAGCGGTGGCATGTTCGTTCCGACGACGCGGCCATACCAGCTGGGCGACGATGTCTATCTGATCCTGACGCTGCTCGATGACCCAACGCGCATTCCAGTCGCCGGCAAAGTTGTTTGGATCAGTCCTGCGGCCGGCGGCAACAAGACGCCCGGCATCGGCGTGCACTTTCCCTCCGACGAGACGGGGCTCAACGCGCGCAAGCGGATTGAAGATGCGCTTGGCGGCGCACTGAAGTCGGCTCGGCCGACGCACACCCTGTAGTCTTTCTAGAATCGCATTGCCGGCCGTCAGGGCCGGCTATCTACGTATGTATATCGACTCCCACTGCCATTTGTCGTTTCCGGAGCTCGCTCAGGACTTGCCGGGCGTATTGAAGCGGATGCGCGACAACGACGTCGTCGCAGCATTGAACGTTTGCACGACGCTGACCGAGTTTCCTGCCGTGCTCGCGGTAGCGGAACAGCACGACCACATCGTCTGCTCGGTCGGCGTCCATCCGGACTATCAAGACACTGAAGAGCCGACCATCGACCAGCTGCTTGCGCTGGCCGACCATCCGAAGGTTGTGGCCATCGGCGAAACAGGACTCGACTACTTTCGCCTGCAAGAGCCGCTCGAATGGCAGCGCATGCGCTTTCGTACGCACATCCGCGCGGCGCGTCGCAGCGGCAAGCCGCTGATCATTCACACGCGGTCGTCGTCAACGGACACGATCAGGCTGATGCAGGAGGAGGGCGCCGGCGAAGCAGGCGGCGTGATGCACTGCTTCACCGAATCGCTTGCCGTCGCCGAAGCCGCGATGACGCTCGGCTTCTACATTTCGTTCTCAGGAATCGTCACGTTCAAGAATGCGCGCGAGCTGCAGGAAGTGGCGCGCGCCGTGCCGATGGAGCGACTACTGATCGAGACTGACTCTCCGTACCTGGCGCCGGTACCTCACCGTGGGAAGACGAACGAGCCGGGTTTTGTGCCAAACGTTGCCCGGAAACTGGCGGAGCTGAAGAAAGTGAGCGTCGAAGAGGTCGCCGCGGCCTCAACCTCAAATTTCCTCAATCTTTTCAGGCCAGTCGGCGACAAACTTGATGTCAGCGGCAAGTCATCGCGCCTCTGGGAAGGAGCTACAAATCAAGCCCTTACATCCGATAGTTAATGCCGCCCTACAACAGCCCCGTGCCCTGAAGTGCCCCGATCGTGGTTTGAGCCAGCTCGGTGATTTGCCCAGTCACATCCTGCGCAGTCGAGCTGCTAGCGCGCCCTGACCACATCGTTGCTCCGTTCGATGGGTCGATCAGAGCTGTCTCCGCACCGAATGCCTGACTGACGCGCGCGCCACCAATCGGGAACCCAATACCAACACCTCCGAAACTACCTCCACCGCCGCGGTAGCCACCGGAACCACCGCCGACTCCGATTCCGATCGACGGTCCGCTATCGACCGCTACGGGTTGGCTGGAATTCAGAGTCATTCGAACAATCGCGCTCGCACCGACTCGCTTCGCAGCGGCCAGATACGGGTCGTTCCCAGCGGGCGATGTGCCCGTCGGTGAGAGCTGCGAATTCAAAGTAGCCTTCGCTCCCCGCGCTGAAACGGCCGCCGCGAGCTGATCCTCGCAAATACGCTGAACCGTGAGGTCCGGCGCCTCGCAAGCCACCAACACTGACGCGCCGCGAACATTCTTGCCTTGGTAATCAGGATTGGTCCATTGGGCATCCATGCGTGTTGTCGCGCACGCAGACAACAGTAATGCGCTGGAAAGAAGGAACACTCGACTCGTTGTTTGCATCAGGCACCTCGTGGGGGAAGCAGTGCATTTTCCATGCCAACGCTCATGAGAGGACTGATTCGCCTGGGTGTGCGACTGCGC
>JBDTQZ010000327.1:0-3710 GCA_039931935.1 Burkholderiaceae bacterium
AACACCGGGCCGCCAGACGGGGTGGCTTGTGCCTGCGGGAAATTGCGCGCAGCATGGCTTGTGGCCGATTTCTCCCATCGCGGATTCCCGATCTCGATCTTCATTCGCCGGCGGGGCGACGTGTGGGAAGTGGCGACTACGATCTACGCTCCCGAGGCCCTGGTTGCCGAACTCGGCGACCGCGTCACGATGGACGTCGTGCGACGGCAAACGAACGACATTGAGCACGTTCGCGCCGAGGCATTCGAGAAAGCGAAGAACGCGGTCACCGAAATCGTCCGGCAGCGCGCTGCATTGACGGATGCAACGGTGCGGGACCTCTGCGAGCTCAGGTTTCCCTTTTTAGCATCGCGGTTCCTCAGGCTCATACGTGCGGACGAAGCCGGTGCCTCGGAGGGCGAAGATCTTTGATGATGTCCGCAATCGACAGACTACTGCGGGCGGATCCCCGCTCAGCGCCGTCGCGTCAATGAGCGCAATTCGCTGCAAACAGCCAGGCCGTTACGGCGACGTAAACCTGCGAACGATGCAGCGCGAGCGAAAGCGATGGAGCGAAAAACGCGACGAAGCGATTGATCGGTGAAGGCGTCATTGCGGTCCAAGGCGCTTCTGATTCGGATGCATACAACTGTATGCATTCGGAAGAAACGCAAACGGCGAGTTCGGACGTCGAGCAACATTCTTCGATGAGGCAATAAGAGGGGTCAAAACCGGGTGTCGCCTGAGAGCAATCGCGCGCTTTCGTAACGGCGTGCAAATTCAGACAACCGCTGGCGCAAACTATTTGTGCGTACGGTCGAGACGCCCATGCCGCCCTTGCAGCGCGGTGGGCG
The DNA here is from genome assembly GCA_039931935.1 of Burkholderiaceae bacterium. Lineage (GTDB taxonomy): Bacteria > Pseudomonadota > Gammaproteobacteria > Burkholderiales > Burkholderiaceae_F > JACCZX01. Next base: position 834 of record JBDTQZ010000327.1, read on the forward strand.
TTCCATTCGAGCGGCGCGCCAGCGATTGCATGATCTTGCAGTCCTGCGCCGAACGCGCATGAAGCACTCCGCTACATTGCGCGCGAAGCAGCTTCAGTTCTCGTTCGAGCACCCGCAGCTCGCGCATCCGTTGCGCGACGTGACCGATGTGCGCGTCCAGCAGCGCATTCACGTCAGCGCACCTATTATCCGGCGCATCGCGGAAGGCGAGGAGCGTTCGAATCTCCTCAAGGGTCATGTCGAGCGAGCGGCAATGGCGGATGAAAATCAAGCGCTCGACGTGGGTCGGGCCATAAAGGCGATAGTTGCCGCTGCTACGGGTGGCACCGGGCAACAAGCCCTCCTGCTCGTAGTAGCGCACGGTCTCCACTGCGCAGGCGCTCGCCTTCGCCAAGTCGCCAATCTTCATGCGGCGGTCATCCTTGCCTCTTCTGTTTAAGACGCTCCTTCAATGCTTGACTCTATAGTAGCTTCAAGGTTCCCAATTGAGGCTGGATCGAAGCATCCGCGAGAAGCATTTTCCGACATTCGCCCCTCAAGAGCCTGCCTATGCGCACTGATCACGGACACGACCAAGCGGCTGGCGCTCATCGGCCGCAGAACTCGGTTCGTGCGGCGCACGATCGTGGGCCACTGGACTACGGTCGCGCGTTCGCCATTGGCGTGTCCCTAAACCTGACCTATGTCGTTGTCCAATTCGTCTACGGAATATTGGCCCACTCGGTTGCGCTGCTGGCGGACGCCGCCCACAACCTCAGCGATGTGCTCGGCTTGGTTGTCGCCTGGGGCGCCAGCGTGCTAGTGCGGCGCCTGCCCACTCAGCGGTTCACCTATGGCTTGCGCAAATCGTCCGTACTGGCGGCACTGGTCAACGGCAGCTTTCTGATGCTCGTCACGGGCGGCATTGCGTGGGAAGCGCTGCAACGGTTTCTTCACCCAGAAGCCGTCGGCGGCATGACTGTTGTGTGGGTTGCACTCATTGGAATTATGGTCAATGGGGGAACTGCATTACTCTTCTTCTCGGGACGGAAGCGGGATCTCAACATTCGAGGCGCGTTCCTGCATATGGCTGCTGACGCGGTCGTGTCGCTAGGCGTTGTGCTCGCGGCGCTTGGCATTGTCTACACCGGGTGGCTGTGGCTTGATCCGGCGATGAGCCTGATAATCAGCGCAGTCATCGTTGCAGGCTCGTGGGGCTTGTTACGCGATTCGCTGCAAATGTCGCTTGATGCCGTCCCCGCAGGCATCGATATGGCTGAGGTACGAGGTTACCTGGCGGGACTGACCGGCGTTGACGAAGTCCATGATCTGCATGTCTGGTCGATCGGTACCACCGAGACAGCACTCACCGCACATCTCGTGATGCCGTTCGGACATCCCGGCGACGCATTCATAGCGCGGGTCTGCAACGACCTGCACGAAAGGTTTGGCATCAGTCATGCCACTACTCAGGTCGAGACCGATCCCAACCATCCGTGCGCCTTGGCGCCGGACAACGTGGTCTGAAGACGATGGCGAACTGCTGCGAGGATAAAAGTTGCGAGCTGACCGCGTTACGCCCGAGCCATGCCAAGGTGCTGTGGATCGTGCTGATCATTAACGCAGCGATGTTTCTGGTCGAGGGTGCAGCGGGGCTGTTTGCCCATTCCACATCGCTTCTCGCCGATGCGCTGGACATGCTCGGCGATGCATTGGTGTACGGGTTCAGCCTGCTTGTATTGGGGCGGTCGATGCGGTGGCAAGCAGGCGCGGCGCTGACGAAGGGCGCATTCATGCTCGCCTTCGGGCTCGGTGTTCTCAGCGAGGCAATCTATAGGGCATTCCATCCAATCCTGCCCAGCGCCGCAACGATGGGGATCGTGGGCGGCGTTGCGCTCTTCGCCAATGTGGTTTGCTTCGCGCTGCTATATCGCCATCGAAGCGACAACCTGAATATGAGCTCAACGTGGCTGTGCTCGCGCAACGACCTTGTTGCAAACGGTGGTGTCCTATTAGCTGCCGCGGGCAGTTACGCACTAGCTTCACGCTGGCCAGATCTCGTTGTTGGCGTCATCATCGCTGGCTTGTTCCTCGCGTCGTCGCTTGGCGTTTTGCGGGAATCTGTCCGCGTCGTGCGCACGCCATTGCCGGTGCAACCGCAGGCACCGGTGGTGCTTCTGCAAGCGGCGAATAAACGCTGAGTACGTCGTCGCGCGCCACGCGACGTGTGCGTCGCGCATGATTTGCAGGTCGGGGGCTCATGCGCTGCGATAAATCACACGACCCCATCGTCCGCAAGGCGCGTTTGAATCGTAAGCCCGGCTGACCGCTCCACATTGTTCTGCGCGGGTAATCCTGACCGATGAATGAGAAGAAAAGCGGCCGGCAGGACGAACACCGAAAGCAACGTCGCCGTAATCATTCCGCCGACCATCGGCGCGGCGATGCGGCGCATGATCTCCGATCCCGTGCCACTGCCCCACATGATCGGCAGCAGGCCCGCGATGATTACGGCGACGGTCATCGCAATCGGTCGCACCCGAAGCGCGGCGCCTTCGGCGATCGCATCGATCATCTGGCCCCCAGTGTCGAGGCGCCCCGCCGCCATTTGGGACGCGAGTGCTTGATTGATATAGACGAGCATGACGACGCCGATCTCCGAAGCCACGCCGCCCAAGGCGATGAAGCCAACAGCGGAGGCGATCGACATGTTGTAGCCGAGCAGGTACATCAGCCAGAAGCCACCGGCGAGGGCGAACGGCAGCGTTGCCAGAATCAGGAACGCATCGGTGAAGCGCCGAAAGGTGAGATACAGCAGCACGAAGATGATTACCAGTGTCGCCGGCACGACGATCTTCAATTTTTGCGTTGCGCGTTCCAAGTATTCGAATTGCCCAG
>JBDTQZ010000328.1:0-3708 GCA_039931935.1 Burkholderiaceae bacterium
TAGACCATACGGAGGCAATGGTGACGATCGATGTAAACTCGGCCCGCGCCACGCGCGGCGCGGACATCGAAGAGACTGCGACGCGCACCAATCTGGAAGCAGCAGACGAAATCGCCCGCCAGCTACGTTTGCGCGATCTGGGTGGCTTGGTCGTCATCGATTTTATCGACATGGAAGCGGCCCGCAATCAGCGCGATGTCGAAAATCGATTGCGCGATGCCTTGCGGTATGATCGGGCCCGGGTCCAAACCGGGAAAATCTCCCGCTTTGGATTGCTGGAATTGTCGCGGCAGCGCTTGCAGACTTCGCTGGGCGAAACCAGTCACATCGCCTGCCCCCGCTGCCATGGCACAGGCCATATCCGGTCCATCGAATCTTCGGCTCTGCATATCCTGCGCATCCTGCAGGAAGAAGCCATGAAAGACGGCACGGCCGCCGTGCATGCCCAGGTGCCGATCGACGTTGCGACTTATTTGCTCAACGAGAAGCGCAACGAGTTCCACTCGATCGAAACGAGGCTCAAAGTCAACGTACTGTTGATTCCCAATGTCAGCCTGGAAACCCCGAACTACACCGTCACGCGGTTGCGGCACGACGAACTCAATCAAAACGACACCAGCCTGCCCAGCTACAAGATGGCGGATCTTCCCGTTGAAGCCGCGCTGCCCTCGGCCGCCACGCAGAAGCCGGAGGCACAGCGGCCGCAAGCAGCCGTTCAAGGCATCACGCCGGCTCAGCCTGCACCGATCGCCACGACGCGTGAAGAGGTCAAGCCTTCGATTCTGGAAAAGATCGTAGGCTGGCTGACTCGCAAATCGCAACCCCAACCCGAACCTGTCAAGGCGCGCCCGCGCGATCCCCGGCGCGGCCGTGATCAAGAACAACGGCGTGACCATCGACCCCCGCGTCCCGATGGTCGTGGCGAGGGCGCCAAGCGCGATGAGCAGCGCCGTGGTCCGCGCCAAGAGACCGACAGCCGTCGCGAGCAGGGCCGCAACCGCCCCCAGCCGCAAGGTGAGCGCAAGGCGCAGGAGCGGCCGCAACAACCGGCCCGACCGCCGCGGCAGGATCCACAACAACCCCTGGCCGCGGTGGAGCAGCGCCAACCCGGTGACCGGCCGCCCGAAGGCGCACGCGAGGAAGGACGCAGTCGCCGCCGTGGCCGCGGTCGACGCGACCGTCATGCGGAACATCAGGACAATCCAAACCAGCAAGGCCGCGGTGAACAGGCCCAGCGTCCCTCCTCCGGCCAACCCGGTAATGGACACACTCGGCCGCCGCGGGAACGCGAGCCGATTCCGGCCGCGCCACTCGAGGAATCTCGGCCCGCGATGGACACCTTTGATCAGCAGCCTGTTGATCGACCGACAATGGAACAGCCTGTAGCGGAACAGCGGCCGGCACCACAGCCCGCGATACGGGACACTGTTGTCGCGCACGCGCAGCATGCCGAAGTGGCACCGGTGCCTTCGTATGTTGAACAACGCTTGGCGGAACCAGTGGCAGAACGACACGACATGAAACCTGATCACTCTGACGCGCAAACGCCGGCCCCGTGGAAAATGGAACCGGTTGCACTTCCTTCCGAACTGGTGATGATCGAAACGCAATCCGCCGCCACGGCTTCATACGAGCCGCAACCCGCAGCACCTCGTCCCGCAAGAGCGCCACGTCCGCGTTATCAGCCTACGGCGGTTCCCGAGGAACCGCTGCAGCAAATTGAAACCGACAAGCAATAGCGGCTTCGGTGGCGACGCGGATCAAGTTATAGCAACGGCCCACCAACAAAGGCCCGGCTTTTAGCCGGGCTTTTTTTGTTTCGCCTAAGTGAACAGCCCCTCGACAACGAGCGATCCGCGCGCGTTACTTTGATGCCCTCCGCGCTACACGAATACCGTCGGCAATATCGCGGCTTACTGCTGCCAGGGCACGACTCAATGCTTCCACCACCGCGTCATAGCCCGCCCCTGACGCTGACTGACGCACCGTCGAGCGACCCGTCTGCGCGTGGCCCTTGGCCGCCCGCACCCGCCACAATACATCCACGCTTGCCGACTCGCCGAGCACGGAATCGAAGCGCTGTACGTCGATCAATACTGTGTAATCGGCGTCCTGGCCCGTGGGCTGCGACGACGCAAACACGTTCGCATCTTTGAGCTGTTGCCTCAGATTGTCGGCAATCGCGCGTGCGATTTCGTCCTTGGGCGCTCCCGCCCAGCGCTCGAAATCTGCGATCGAAACCTGGTTGGTGCCAGTGCGCACCACCAGTTGCGGTCGATCGATGCCATCGGGCAGTGTCACCCGGCCGATGGCCACGGTGTAGACAGCTTCGACATTAGGCTGCGCGGGCGCCGCAGGGGTGCTCAGGGTGTAGAAATTCGTCGTTGGCGAACTGGCACAACCGGATAGCTCAACGGCTACCACCAGCGCGCACGCCAGCACCATCTTGGGGGTCATTTTTTGTCCTTTATCGCATCGACGCCACCCTGCCTTTTGCCCCGCAACAGGGCTTCGGGATGACGATCGAGGTAATCCGCGAGCGAACGAAATGCAGCGGCCGCACGCTGGATTTCACGCATGGCGTCATGCGCATCCTGCGCCAGTGGAGAATCGGGCTTGAATACTCGTTGAGCGGAGGCAATCGCCTGGCGCGCTTCGACAATCGCTTCTCGCGCCTCAGGCGTGATCTCGGTATCGACCCGCTGCATCATTTTGTTTGCGGTTTCCGACATTTTTGTTGCCGCGTGCAAGGTCTGTCTCAGGTCGGCGCCGATTTGCTCGAGCGGGAATGCATTGAGCTTCGCCGCGATAGATGCGATGGACGCTTGCAGCTCGTTTTGACTGCTCGGCATCGTTGGCATTTTCAGGCCGGCTTTCCTGGCGTCCCATTTGATCTTGGGTGCGGAGGGAAAAAAATCCATCGCCACGTAAAGCTGGCCGGTTAGCAGATTGCCAGTGCGCAGTTGGGCGCGCAGCCCGCTCGTGATTAAACTTTCGACAAAGGCACGGCGCTGCTCCTCGGTCGCGGCGACCGGCTCCTCCTCCTGCGCGCGCAAGCGCGCCGGATAGACCTCTGCCTCGACCACAATATTCAGGGGACGGCCGGTCTCGCTCCAATCGACCCCGATAGCGGTAACGCTGCCAAATTCGATGCCGCGAAAATCGAGTGGTGCCCCGACCGCAAGCCCGCGCACCGACTCGTTAAACACAAATTCCCACTTGATGACTTCAGTTTCCGGATTCTTGAACGCCGCGTTGCGAGTGGGAAACAAATTGAACCTGGTATTGGCCGCGGCGGGCGGTAACTCGGCGGTCTCCAGAGGCGTTTCGAACGCAAGGCCACCAATCAGGATGGAAACGATGGACTGGGTATCAACGCGTATGCCGGTTGAATCGAGTTTGACGTCGAGGCCGCTGGCCTGCCAGAAACGCGTGTTGCCGGTCACGAATCGCTCGTATGGCGAATGAATGAATACTTCTATCGTCACGCCTTTGCCGTCCTTGTCGAGCTCATAGCGGGTGACCTGCCCCGCTTGCAGGCGCCGAAAGAACACCGGAGATCCAACGTCTATCGATCCGAGATTGTCGGTATGCAACGCAAATCTTCGGCCCGGCACGTCGGCCATGAACGCCGGCGGCTGCTTGAGGCCGGCGAATTCACGCCGTGGCTGCCCGGTCCGACCGATATCAACACCGATATACGAGCCC
>JBDTQZ010000329.1:0-3707 GCA_039931935.1 Burkholderiaceae bacterium
GAAAAGCAGAGTTACTAATACGAATGCGGGCAAGAGTAGGACCGACGACCAAGCTAGGTAGCCTAGGAAACTTGGCATTCTGATCTTGCTATGCTCGGCAATCGCTTTCACCATGAAGTTCGGGGCGTTGCCGATGTACGTCATCGCGCCCATGTATACCGAGCCCGCCGAAAGGGCGGCAAGCGTAGTCGCCAGGGTGCCCATTAACAGGTGGGGATCGCCTCCTGCCATGTTGAAGAACACAAGGTACGTAGGCGCGTTGTCCAAGAAAGCCGAAAGTCCGCCCGAAAGCCAGAAATACATTGCATTGATCGGTTGCCCGTTGGCGTCGGTGACCAGGCGCACGACGGGACCAAGAACGCCCTCCGTACCCGCACGAAGCATTGCGATCACGGGAATGATCGTGAGGAAAATGCCGACGAAAAGCTTGGCCACTTCGACGATCGGTCCCCAGTTAAATTCATTGCCTTGGCGCGTCGATTTTGGCGTGATCTTGAGAGACAAGAGCGCAATCGCAACGATCAGCACATCGCGCACGACGTTTTGCAGTTCCATCTCGCTGCCAAGGAGCGTGAACTTCGTATTCGGTCGCCAGAATCCGCTGAGGAGTACGGCGCCGACGATCGCACCGAGCAGTAACAGGTTGATCGCACCCTCGATGCGGATTCGGCTCTCGGGCGTCGGGTCCATGCGTGGTGGTTTTTCCTCGCCGCGATGGTGGTAGTAATAAAAATCCAGCGCGTAGAACTCAACTAACAAAACGGCGCATAGCACGATCGTTGGCGTTAGCAGGTGCGTTGTCGTCCAGAAGAAATCAACTCCTTTCAGGAAGCCGAGGAACAAGGGAGGATCACCGAGTGGGGTGAGGGCGCCACCAGCGTTGGCGACAAGGAAGATGAAGAACACGATCACGTGGACTTTGTGCTTACGGTTGTCGTTGGCACGGATGACGGGCCGAATCATCAACATCGCGGCGCCAGTGGTGCCCGTCCAACTCGCGAGGACCGTTCCGATCGTCAGGAGAATCGTATTGACCCCCGGTGTCCCGTGCAGTGCGCCCCGTACACAGATGCCACCCGCCACCGTATAAAGGCCGTATAGCACGATAATGAAGGGGATGTACTCGAGTAGCAGCGTGTGAGCGGCTTGGTGAACGGTTTCGCTCAGACCGAACTGAGCTGCGAAAGGGAGCAGGAATGCAAGCGCCCAGGCCGCAGAGACTTTACCGAAGTGGTGATGCCAGAACGACGGAACTAGCAGTGGGCACAGCGCAATGGACAATAGAATCCCGATGAAAGGGACGCTCCATGCTATGCCGAGTTGAGCGCCGTCGAATTCCGCTGCCGAGACGCTAGTGGGGATAAACAGCAAGAGCGCGGTCGTCGCGAATCTCATCCATTCGTCGCGTGTTGTTGTTGGTGGCGGTTACGACGCAGTCGCTGGCGGAAGAGATCGCCGACCCACGCCACGGCGATGACGAAGAACGGTAGGACAACCAGGAACGCAAAGGGTCGATCGAGCGACTGCAACCATACCCAAAATTCGTCCATTTGTGACCTTTCGCACTCGCTTCAGATTGTGCCAGCAAAGTGCTTCGACGGCCACCTGAGCGGGGTTGGACAACCGTTCCGACCTGCCGATTGCGAATCGATTGCTCAACTGGGTAGCACTGGGGCGCTCTGTGCAGGCAGGTGGCAAAAGGACGCGCTACGATATACTTGTTCCATGATTCGATTAAGCAACTCGGCGCGCTTCACACCGCACGAAGTCGACGAGTTCCGACAAGTCGGGCTCGACATGGGCAATGTGAAGTATCAAAAAGACATCGAGCAAGAGTTGAGCCGGTGGGCTCACATCGTTGCAGAAGAACGGTTCGATCTACTTGAGAAGATTGCTTTGGCGATGGCGAAGGCGGCGGGAGTGAAACTGCCTCCCAAGCTCAAAGTCGTGATACGCGGTACTTAGCTGATTCGTGTGCGCTTCCAGGTCGGGTTGCAGGTCACCGATTTCGATCTGCTAACGCCGCGCGGATGGCAACGGCAGCGCACCGCGCCGCTGTATACGAAAACGTAGCAACGCAGTCTTGCTTGCCCTGCATTGCACTGCATTTGACTGCTACGGTGCGGGTGCGCGGACGCCGTAAGCAGCTGATGATGCAATAAAATTACGGTGTCTTCTCGTGGGTTCGATTCCTACTGCCGGCACCAAACCCTGCGCGGTTGCGCGAAGGGCGACCCCTAACTCGCTTCAACTCTGTGCTGAAGAAACAGTCCGATGATCATCGTCCACCACTTGAACAACTCGCGCTCTCAGCGCGTGCTATGGCTGCTCGAAGAGCTCGGCTTGGAGTACGAGATCAGGCGCTACCAGCGCGATCCGAAGACGATGCTGGCGCCGCCATCGCTTCGTGCCGTGCATCCGCTCGGCAAGTCGCCGGTCATCACCGATGGAGCGCTTACACTGGCGGAGTCCGGCGCCATCATCGAATACGTAGTCGATCGCTATGGCGACGGCCGGCTCGCGCCGGCCACCGGTACGCCGGAGCGGCTGCGCTATACCTATTGGCTGCATTATGCGGAAGGCTCGGCAATGCCTCCGCTGCTGATGAAGCTGATCTTCGACCGCATCGAGACCGCGCCGATGCCTTTCTTCGCGAGGCCCATCGCGCGAGCCATCGCCGGACGAGCCAAAAGCTCGTTCATCGAGCCGCAGATTGCACTGCATCTGACTTATCTGGAGTCCGAACTCGCCAGGCATCGGTGGTTTGCGGGCAATGAGTTCACTGCGGCAGACATCCAGATGAGCTTTCCGATCGAGGCCGCCGCGGCGCGTGCGGGCCTGGACGCGACCCGGCCAAAACTCGCGGCCTTTCTCGATCGCATCCATGCGCGCCCTGCTTACCAGCGTGCGCTCGAGCGTGGCGGCGAATTCACGCTCCTGAGTTAAAGCTGGAAACGCCTGCCACGGCCGCCAGCCGACTCATCACGTTGCCCGCTAGCCGGATGCGCGACGTCAAATTCCGGACCGTCGTGCGCAGCATAGCGACCGCGTCGTTTCAATAGCCGTGCCAACGCCGGTAATACCAGGGGCGCACCACGACTGCAGGAACGGGGACCACCACGCGTGGGGCGAAGTAGGCGCCTCCGGGCGGCCCGACCGGAACGATGGCACAACCGCTGACCAGTGAAACCAGGGCCGCGACAGTAAGCAGATTTTTCATGAGTCCTCCTAGGGTAACAATTCCCTAACGCGGGGACCGCGGCGGACGTTTCAGGCTCTTTGTAACCTTGCGTTTCAGCGGGTCCGCCATTTTGGCGCGCGTCGCATGGGAGACGCTTACTTCCGGAAGCAACCTGTCCTACAGAAAAATCGGACTCGCTCCGATAGCCCCCAAAGTGGACCGGAGGGATCATTGCATCGGAGGTTTGGCTGTCACAGCTATCCCCTGTTGTCGTCTTGCCCGATAGCAATCACGAGGAGACACTCATGAATTCGATGTCCGTCGCGCAACAACCCGCATTCGACCGCACCGCCAGCGCGGCGCACCACGTCGTCGACACGCTCGCCGATCAGGCGCTTACCGGCGTCGGCAAGGTAAGCGACTCCTTGCACGTTGCCGTAAATCAGGCAGCGGACGCCGTCAGTAACGCCGCGGATTGGGCCGCTCACGTGCCGGCACGAATTCAGGAGAAGAGAATCAGGCTGGC
>JBDTQZ010000330.1:0-3706 GCA_039931935.1 Burkholderiaceae bacterium
GTTCTGGCAGCGATGCAACGCGATGCTCATCAGCCGTTGACTGAGGTCAGAGTCGACGGCGGCGCAGCCAGGAACAATTTGCTGTTGCAGTTTCAGGCCGACATCACCGATGTGCCGGTCGTGCGCCCTGAGGTGACCGAAACGACCGCGCTCGGCGCCGCGTACCTGGCCGGATTGGCAACACGTTTCTGGAGCGGTCTCGAAGAAATTTCGGATCTATGGCGCGCCGAGCGCCGCTTCGAGCCGGCGATGCAGGCTTCGCAACGTGACGAGCTGATCGCACGCTGGCACAAGGCAGTGGAGCGCTCACGATCTTGGGCATGACAGCGGCGGTAGCGATCGATCGCGAGAAGTTGCTCGCTCAGTTGCGGGAGTCGCGCGAGTGGGACGTCGTGGTCATCGGTGGTGGGGCGACCGGTCTCGGCATTGCGGTCGATGCAGCCGCGCGTGGCTTTCGCACGGCGCTGATCGAGGCGCGCGACTTTGCCAGCGGAACCTCGAGTCGCAGCACCAAGCTGATCCATGGTGGCGTGCGCTATCTGGCGCAGGGTAACGTGAAGCTGGTGCGTGAGGCGTTGTCCGAGCGCGCGCTGCTGCTCGCCAATGCGCCGGCGCTGGTGCGGCCGCTGAAATTCATTGTTCCATGCTATCGCTCACTGGAGCGGGAAGTCATGCGTGTCGGGCTGGGTGTTTACGACGCTCTCGCAGGCAAGCAGGGCATCGGCGATACGCACTGGCTGTCGCGCACCGAAACGATCGCCCAACTGCCCGGTGTTAAGGCTGATGGTCTGCTCGGGGGCGTTGCCTACTGGGATGCGCAATTCGACGATGCGCGCCTGGCGATCGCTCTGATGCGAACCGCGGTGCTTAGCGGTGCCGCGGCGATCAACTACGTAGAAGCCGATCAGTTCAGGAAAGGCAGCGGCCGCGTGAGTGGAATCGTCGCGCACGACGTGCACACCGGAGAGCAGCTTGAACTGCGCGCCAAGGTCGTTTTTAACGCGACCGGCGTCTGGGCCGACGATTTGCGGCGACGTGTCGACGAGTCTGCCGTCGCGCTGACGGCGACCAGCCGGGGGTCGCACGTCGTCTTGCCCGGGTCTTTCTTGCCGGGTACGACCGGCATGATGATTCCCAGAACAACCGACGGCCGAGTGCTGTTCGTTATTCCGTGGCACGGGCACCTGATGGTGGGTACGACCGACGTCGCGGCCAATGGCGCAAGCTGGAATCCAGAGGCGTCGGAGGCAGAAGTCGAGTTCATTCTGGACACTGCGCGCAGCTACCTGCAGGTACCCCCTGGGATGGGTGACGTATTGGCGACATTCGCAGGGTTGCGGCCGTTGTTCTCGCCGCGGGTCGCAAGAGCCACCAGGACGATTTCGCGTGAGCACGCCATCGTGATCGAGCACGGCAACTTGATAACAGTGATCGGCGGCAAGTGGACTACCTATAGAAAAATGGCGCTCGATGCACTTGATCAGGCCGCAAGGATCGGGCTGCTCAATGCTCGGCCGAGTACGACTGCCGAAGTGAAGCTCGAGGTTGACGATGCGATCGAGGCTGCGGGTCGGGCGGCAGAGGTCGCGGCGCTCGAAGATCGAGACGATGGTGAAGTGGCGAAGTTCGTCACAATGGCTGCGCGATACGAGCAGGCGCGCACTGCTGACGATGTCATCGCGCGTCGGCTAAGGGTCGAATCATTGGACCGCAAAGTCGCCGCGCGGTTAACACCGCTTGTCCGAGCCACGCTAGCAGAACAATCGACTGTTGCCTGAAGCGCGCAAAAAAAAGCCACTCAAAGGAGTGGCTCTAATCGTAAGAAGTTATTGAGGCTTAGAACAGGTGACGCAGGCCGACCGTGTACTGCCTAGCATCGAACGTGGCGCTGTTGTTGATCGACTGCTCACCGTTGTTGTCTGCATAGCTCGCGTAAAGGTTCGTGCGACGCGACAGCGGATATGTATAAGCAATGCCCCACCGTTTAAGGTCGCGTTCGTCAAACGTAGTCGGCGTCAACTGCACACGGTCCCCGTTGTATCGCTGGTAAGACGCGAGCACGCTGCCGCCAAGCAGCGGAATTGTCACGCCGCCCATCCAGGCATCAGCGTCCGCGCCCGAAGTAATGCCGACAACGTTAAACACGCGCTGATTATCTTCTTTCGCGTAGCCGGCATGCAGCTTGACGAACTTCAGGTCGAACGTGGCGCCGACCTGCAAGTTGGCCTGGTTATCCGATACGCCCGGAATGTCGAATCGGTCATACGTCACCCCAACGAAGAACGGACCACTTGTGAACGACGCACCTGTAAATGTCGTGTCCTGATTGTTACCGCTGCCGGGTAGTTCAGTCCCGTTGGAATTGAAGGAATGCCCAACGCCAAATTTGAAGCCGCCCCACGTGGGAGATTGATACAGAACAGAGTTGTCGAGTCGCAGTGCATTCGCCGATGAAAAAGCCAGATTCAGTCCGCTAAACCCGGTCGAGAACGGATCGGTATTGCCGAACATATCGAAAGAACCGGTGCCCGATGAAAAGGTAGCCACGCGACCCGCGGCCAGCGTGCCCCATCCACCCGAAAGACCGGCCCAGACCTGACGGCCGAATAGGCGCCCACCCTGGCCTTGCGTGCCGAGATCAGGGTTATAGCCACCCTCCAGCGTGAACACCGCGTTCAAACTCGGCGAAAGCGCTTCCGAACCGCGGATACCCCAGCGACTACCCGACTGGTGGCCACTGTTAATTCCGCTAATCGAACTGCAGGGTTGCGGATTCCCTGTACTCGGAGCTGGAATACAGCCCGTCGCCGAGTTCGAGCCTTTTGGGTCGATGTATTGATAGTTGACATCAATGATGCCGTACAGCGTTACGTTCGACTGTGCGAGCGCAGCGCCTGAGAAAGCACCGAATACCGCCAGTGCTATCAGATTTTTTTTCATTTGAAGCTCTCCTAGCTGGTGATGGGAATTCTTTACGCCACGGCCCCGCACGAAGCCGCCACGCTAATGAAGCACTCCCCGGAGGAAGTTGAACGGATTCTTTCAGAGGAGCCATGACAAGGCAAAGAAACCCGGCCAAAACTCCCGAATTTCAGCAATTCGTGTTGCAGTCAGACAACAACAAAACAGGGCCGTAAAAATTGCCTGCACGACGGCCCGAATACCCTTGCAGCCAAATCAGAAGCTGTGGCGCATCCCCACCTGAAGTGCACGGGCGTCTTCGCCTGCTGCAGTGGTAAATCCCGTGGTGTAACCCGCGGACGAGGTGCTCATGCGCGCCGAGCCGCTGTTATCCATGAACGCAGCCACTGCGTACAACTGGGTGCGGCGAGAGAAATCATAGAAATACGCAACGCCATAGTGGCTGGCCTTCGCGTCCTCCGTCACCCACGGCGACCGCCCGTCGTCCTTGCCGTAGTTGTAGACGCCATACACGGTGCCGTTGCCTATGCGCCAGGAAATGCCGGCGTGATACGCGACCGAATCCGTCGGGCCGGCCAGCCCGCGCATCGTGTCCATGTCGAAGCTGCTGAGCTGCAATCCACCCAAAATAGCGTTGATGGCCGCCAGGCTGCCCCCCGTGGACACGACGATGTTCTGGATGTCTTCCGGCCTCAGGATGGGATTGTCATTGTCGCGCTTCAGGTACTGGGCATAGAGCCTGACCGGTCCAAACCCGACGAAACCGCCCACGTTGAACATCTCC